>CAZKMG010000421.1:0-3495 GCA_964553465.1 uncultured Bacteroidaceae bacterium | reverse complement strand
GGCAAAGCGATGAAATAAAGTTTTAAAAACATTTGTTTATCTGTTTAAATAAGTAATAGTAAGTTGTAATATTGTTGCAAAGGAAACCCATAGCAGGTAAGGAATCTGGATAAATGTAACCCATCTTAACAAAGGGTAAATAGCGATCATTGCCCAGATAAGTGTACCCAGAGTAAGTAAAATATCAATTACTGCCAGTAGATTGTTTTTCAACCCGAATTGAATTGGAGTGAAAGCAAAATTGAAAATGAGATTGAGAATAAAGGGCAACGCAATTATAAATGGAATTCGTTTTTGAAAAAACAATATAAAAACTTTACCAAAAGATATGGCAATCAAAACATAAAGAAATGTCCACACCGGGCCAAACAACCAGGAAGGTGGTGCCCAGGAAGGTTTAACGAGGTGCTGGTACCAATTATATGTATTCATTGTTTTTAAAGATTATTAAATCAATCCTTCAAATATCGGACCGAGAATCCGTCACCCATATAGGGAAAGCTTCTTTCAACAATGCTGACATGGAAATACATTTGCCGAGCTCAGGCATTTTCTTCATCCATCTCTGAAGAACTCCACCATGTACCGTTGGTACCAAGGTCAGAAAATCCGCCAAAGATTAGACGCCAACCAACAGGAAGAGCTGTAAATCCACTTTCGTTGATGCCGTTTCCGTTTTCGTTCCATCCACTGGCAGCTTTCATTTTACTGCAGGCTACGAGGATTCCTAATATTCGTGCGTATAACAGGAAAGGTTTTTCATTTGTTCATTTTTCCTGATTCTTTTCTCATCAATATATTCATGATGAATTCAAAATATAAACTTTCGAATAACGCAGAACGAAGAAATAACAATCAGGGATTTTTATTCCTATTTAATATGAAAAGATTTTACAGGTTTAAATCAGTTAGTAGCCGTCTAATTGACAGAAGATTAACTTTTTTTTGAGGCAAAGTACCTGCAAGATTGGGTAAGGTTAATAATAACTGCACCCTGACCTTTTCTATCTGTTTTGACTTCAATTCCTGTTGTCTCTCCTTCTTTTTTTAGGTAATATGTAGTATTTTTTAATAATCCTCCAAGTATAATTTTACTTTCCGGCGAATCACCTGAACCAGAGGATGGGCCGAAATGATAAATTACCTCAGTTTTGTCAGCGGAGATGCTTTCAATACCAAAATTCATCAGCTTATCCGTGGAAAGATAGTTTATCGAATTATACGACAACCTGTCTCCATTAACCAGGGATACTGATAACATGCTTTTACCGGTATTATTTTCAATCAATATCAGAGTGTTCCCATTAAAATCAATATTCCCGACAGAAGCATTCACATGATCCGCTTTCTGGAATAGTGTATATTCGTTGTTCCCATCTATTGTAATTTTTACACCCTCAGCAGTAGAAGTATTGTAATTTTCAGAAATCGCATTCAGATTCGATGCGTTTGGCCACAATAGGACCAGGAAATTATTTTTTTGCTGGTCAGATAATCGGGCATGTAAAATATTTCCTATCTTATTTATGGTAACAGACCAGTTTACCTCAGTTGGAGAAAGAATTTTTATAAGGGTACTTCCTGCTCCGTTGGTTACTTTATATGTTTTTTCGCCTTCATTTTCAAGAGTACCTTTTGTTTGTAATCTCCATTCAAATTTTCTTCCTGGTGTACTAGAAACTGCATCATCGTAGATGATTATATATTTTGCTTTATGCGAGACAAATGTCCGTAACAGTTTTTCCATAATTGCCACCACTCTTGTTGCCCTAATATTGATTTGTTTGTTGGATAACCTATATTCCTGCATTGGGAAATAAAGGTATCCCAATCTTCAGGCATATATTGCTTAGCGAATACTGCACGGGCATCCGCTTCAGCCTGGGTAAAAAGTATTCGGGGATGTTGTCCTAAAAGGTAAGGTTTTAGTTTAAAAATATCCTGTGAAAAGATAATTCTAATTGAAGTAAAGCTTAAAAATATTATTAAAATAACCATTAAGCTTAAATTTCTAATATTCATCATATTTCATTTTGATAATAAATAAAATTCAAAACAGAGAATACAATTTATTGCCATTATCTGAGATTCTTGAAAAAATTATTCTACTCTACAATAATTTTCCCTGAAGAGATGTACTTATTGAGTTGAATTTTTATCAAATACATCCCTTTCTTCTGTCCGTTCATTTCAATCTGGCATGAGAAGAATGGCTCAGTTTTTTCAAACCTGGTGTTTAATATATTTTTTCCTTCCGGAGTGAAAATATTCACATTTAAATTTCCAAAAACCTGGTTGTTCATCTCTAAAGAAAACAGTCCGGAATTAGGATTCGGGTATAATTTCAGGCTGGAAAAAATATCTTCTTTAATTATCTCCGTCCCAAGTGGATTGCTTAATACTGAATCAATGGATGCTAGGTACTTGCAGTCTTGCAATAGATTTAAAGAAACAGAACCCTGACCTAAGCTGTTTGTATTAATTTTAATACCTGTAGTATCACCCTCTTTTATCAGAAAGTATTTTTTATTTGCAATTAACCCTCCAATCACTATATTAACCAAAGCAGGATTTATTGTTGAGGAGGATGGGCCAAAACTATAAAATACCTTGGTTGTGTCCGCGAGTAAGCTTTCGATCCCAAAATTAATCCGTTCAGTTGCTGAAAAATAGTTAACTGATTTAAATGAAAGGGAATTCCCATTTATAAGTGAAGCAGATATGAGATTATTTGATATATTGTTCGCAATCAATAGCAGCGTGTTCCCATTAAAATTAATATTTCCGACTAAAGCCGATGTGTTTTCTGTTTTCTGGAAGAGTGTATATTCGTTATTTCCGTCCAGAGATATTTTCACACCAGTAGCTTCAGGTGTATTATAGCTTTCAGTGATTGATTCCAGGTTTGAAGCATTAGGCCACAATAAGACCATAAATTTATTATTTTGCTGGTCAGAAAGGCGAGCGCGCAATATATTTCCTATTTTATTTGTTGTGACAGACCAATCTACATTTGAAGGAGAGAGAATTTTTACAAGAGCACTTCCCGCTCCATTACTGACTTTATATGTTTTTTCACTATCTGGTGTAAGTGAACCCTTAGTTTGCAATCTCCATTCAAAGGTTCTTCCTGTTGTATTTGAAGCAGCATCATCATAAATAATTATATATTTTGCTTTATGCGAGACAAATGTCCGTAACAGTTTTTCCATATTGGGATATACCCCCTTCATATCACCTGTAAAGACTACCCGGTCATTCACTGCAGCAAAATCTTTTTGCCAGGCATATCTGCTCTGCTTTTTTTCCGGTTGCGACCAGGCTCCTCCGCCACCATACTGAGTAAGATCATCAACAATAAAAGTGCTGTGCTGGGTAGTGATTTTATTTACCTTCTCGTATCCATCCCCAGTAGTTAGAAAATTTCCTTTTGAAAAAAGAAGGAATGTGCCTGCATCCGGATCGTCATGTGCAACATTAACATAATCTGTATAA
>CAZKMG010000420.1:0-3499 GCA_964553465.1 uncultured Bacteroidaceae bacterium | reverse complement strand
AATCCGTTATCCCGATTGTCACTTGGATTCAATTTAAGCTATATATTTGGTTATCAGAATTATAAACAAACTCTCCAGTTTCCTTCAGATCCTTATTCCTCTACCCTGATTGAACAAAATAGACTTATGATAAAAGGAATGACTTATAATTTTGGTATTCAATATTATACATTACTGAAAGATAAGTTTTTTATCACCCTGGGTGCAATTTTTGATAACAAAACAGAACTTAAAGGAGAAAATTTTTATACACTTAATAATTATTTCCCTGGTTCTCAGGGTCTCACATCTGATTCAGTGGTTATTAACCCGTATTATATATTGAACTCTGATTCAATTTCCGGGAAAATCACTTACCCTATGAATTTTGGTGCAGGAATAAGTGTGGGAATAAGTAATGCATTAACCATAACGGGTGAATATAAAATTCAGGAATGGAGCAAAGCCATGATACTGGGAAAAAATGATTCATTGGTTAATTCTAATATAGCTATTGTCGGGTTAGAATGTACACCAGGAAATTTTCCCAATTCAAAGAGAAGATATTACAGTAGAATTCATTACAGACTTGGAGGATATTATTCTAACTCTTATCTTAGCTTCCAGGAAACCCAACTTAAAGATTATGGCATAACTTTTGGAGTAGGTTTACCATTCAGAAACACCAAGACTACTTTTAACCTTGGTTTTGTTTATGGACAGAGAGGTACACTTTCTAACAATTTAATAAAGGAAAAATACAGTATTGTGAGTTTCAGTATGACCTTTCATGATTTCTGGTTCTTCAAAAGAGTAATTGATTAAATTAATATAGATGAAAACAATGGGATTAAAAGTTTCGTGGGTTCTAACCCTAAGTTTCATACTAATTTTGCAGGTATTTCCCCAGAAAGGAGTTGAGGATGGATCACTTTATGGACATGGTCAGGATAGTACCGACTGTGTGAGAAACCTTTCCTTATTTTATGAATACTATAAGCATGATAATTATAAAGATGCTATCGGTCCATGGAGGCATATATATAATGAATGTCCCAAATCAAGGGAGTATCTTTATGCTTATGGAGTGAACATGTTTAAGACTTTCCTTGAGAGTTCAACCGATGAAAAGTTAAAAGCTTTATACTCCGACACCATCATGATGATTCATGATAAAAGGATTAAATATTTTGGTAAAGAAGGCCTAGTACTTGGTTTTGAGGGCATTGACCTTCTTCGATATCGTCGACTGGATGGCCCGGAATACATTAAAAAGGGATACGAGATTTTAAAAAAGTCAATCGACCTTGAAAAGGTGAAATCATCCCCGGCAGTTGTTACAACCTTTATGACTGCCAGCATTAGTCTGTTCCTTGACAAACTTATTACCAATGAAGATGTTATCAATGATTATATACTTTGCAGTGATATTTTGGACGAACAGTTGAAAAAAGCACCATCACCCAGAACCAAACAGGCTAAGGAAATTATTGATTCAAATATAAAAGATAACAAAGTACTGACCTGCGATGCAATTATTAAAATATTTATGCCCAAATATGATGCTAATAAAGATAATCTCAATTTCTTGAAGCTCGTTTCAGGGTTTATGAATGATTCTGAGTGTGAAGATGAAGTTTTTTTTGCTACTGTATCTGAGCGTCTCTATCAACTGGAGCCTTCTTCAGAATCAGCGTATAACCTTGCACGTCTTTTCTTTTTAAAACGTAAAGATTATGAAAAGGCAAAATTATACTACCTGGAGGCTATCCAGAGAAGTACTGACATTGATGAAAAGGCAAAATATTATTATGATCTGGGGATTATTTATAACGGATTTCTTAAGCAGCCCAAGGAAGCGGTTGAATGTGCGCTCGAAGCAACAAAGCTAAAACCTACATGGGGTGAGCCTTATCTGCTTATGGGACAGGCCTATCTATTAGGTAAAAATCTTATTGATGATAATTTTCAACAGCAAACTGTTTTCTGGGTTGCAGTGGATATGTTTCAAAAAGCAAAATCTATTGATCCTTCGGTAATAGATAAAGCTAATGCTCTGATTAACGAATATTCCAATTATTTCCCCAGTAAAGAGGAATTATTTTTTCGTACACTTGCTGATGGTCAATCTTATACTGTTGGAGGCTGGATAAATAAATCTACTACGGTAAGAGCCCGGTAAAATCTTTAATCGCTTGATATTCAATTTCAAACATAGGTTGAGACATTTTTTTATTCTCCTGGTATTCCCAGGAGTTTCTTTTCTTATTTCATGTGAAAATGATATCGAAAAAATCAATACCCTTACCCGTTCATCAAATTATCCTGATGTATCGGGTAAAAAAGTTGAAATAATATATAGCGATTCCGGCAAGGTTAAAATGCAGTTAACTGCCGATGAGATAAAAAAATTCTATCGGACAGAGACCCCCTATGTTGAGTTCCCAAAGGGAATAGATGTAAAATTTTTTAATGACACTTTTGGCATTGTCGCACAGCTTACTGCTGGTTATGCCATTTATTATACAAATAATAAACTCTGGGAAGCCAGGGAAAATGTCACAGCAAGGAATTTTGAAAAAGGAGAGTTGCTGAATTCTGAGGAAATTTTCTGGGATGAAAGCAAGGGAATAATTTATTCAAATATTTTTTCAAGGATTGAAAATCAGGATGGTACTTTTTATGGAGAGAACGGATTTGAAGCTGATCAAAAATTTTCGCATTGGAAACTCAAAGGCTCCCGTGGTACTGTAAAATTAAAAGATGATGAATCCGTTGCAAAATAGAATCCTTGAATTAACCTGGCTGATACTAACCATTCTCTCACTTGGAGCGGGGATACATAAAACTTTAAGGTCAGGTATGTCCGTCAGTTATGTTTTTTATCTTATTTTTGGAGTATCTTTTATAGTATTCTTTATTAAAAGAAAAAAACGTCTGATATCAGGCAGAATAAAATGAATCCTGAATTAAGTTACTATTTACTGATCATCCTTATCTCGCTTATATTCTCGGCTTTTTTCTCAGGGATGGAAATTGCATTTGTTTCTTCGAACAGGTTGAAGATTGAGCTGGATAAAAAACATGGTACATTTTCCTCAAAAATAATCTCAGTCTTCACTTCCAATCCTGGTCATTTCATTGCAACCATGTTGGTCGGAAACAACATATCTCTGGTAATTTACGGTCTTATTATAGCAAGAGTGCTTAAACCTGTTTTTTCAAATTACTTATATATACATTCTGAAGCCCTGATCCTTTCATTGCAAACAATAATTGGTACTTTAATAATCCTGTTTACAGCAGAATTTCTTCCAAAAACAATTTTCCGAAACCTACCAAATACGGCATTGAAATTTTTCTCCTTTCCATCACTTATTATTTATATAATCCTTTATCCTGTTACTTTAATCACAATATGGATAACAAATTTCGTACTCCGTTTTGTGTTCCGCTTTAAAACACAAGTCAGGAAAGAGAAACAGGTTCCTATCTTTTTAAAGGTTGATCTTGATCACCT
>CAZKMG010000419.1:0-3500 GCA_964553465.1 uncultured Bacteroidaceae bacterium | reverse complement strand
TTTTACCTTCAAATAAAATGTTTGAAAACGCAAATATTGATTTAGTAATCGGAGAGGTTATCTCCATTGATCCGGAGAACAAAACTTGTATTCTGAAAAACAAAGATGAAATATCCTATAACAAATTAGTTGTAGCGACAGGCTCTTCCCCGTCTATCCCAAAATGGTTGAAGGGAGCCGATTTGGAAAATGTTTTTACAGTACCGAAGAATAAAAATTATCTGATCTAATGAGATCTAAATTAAACCAATGTAATAAAATTGTTATAGTTGGAGCAGGTTATATTGGTGTTGAATTGTCTGATGGATTAAAAAAAATAGGGAAAGAAGTTATTCTAATTGAAAAATTACCACATATTTTAGGCTTATCTTTTGATGAAGAAATATCTATTAAGTCAGAACAAGTTCTGACAGAAAATGGTTTAGTATTAAAAACCGGGACAGTTGTAAAAGAATTATCAGGTGATAAAAAAGTTGACAAAGTTTTATTGGAAGACTGAGAAGTTATTAATGCCGATGCAGTAGTATTATTCTTGGGATATCAACCGAATACTGAACTGGCAAATGAATCGGGTATAAGTACCAGCAAACAGGGCTTTATATTTAAGTTTTTTTTTAACTCAGCCACGTTCTTATACCCTAATTTTTCAGCGGCAACTTCCAGGTAAGAGTCATTAGCGAGCTGCTCCAGATCTTTCTTTAGCAACAGTTTCTTAAGCTGCTCAATCTCTTTTTGCAAGGCTTTTAACCTGGTGATTTCATCTTGATTTTCCACTATAATCCTTGTATTCATTAAATCTTTACGATCATACTTTTTGATCCATTCGTTAATGGTACTGGACCGCAAGCCGTAAATGCTGGATAATTGTCTTTTTGAATACTTTCCAGTACTAAGTTCGGATAAAATTTTGAGTTTGAAACCCTCGCTGTAACGTCGTGTTACCTGATCATTTTTATACATATCTACTAAGAATTGTGTAGACATTTTTTAGGACGGGTCATATTGCCATATAACGGTTGATGGTATGGTTTCGTGCGGGATTTTGGGGCGATATCCTATCAGCCTGCCTGCCGGCAGGCAGGTTTACACTGGCTTATATTTACGAGCCACAAAACTCGCAAACCTATGAACCGACCGAAGGGAGTTCAGCGAAGCTAAACCCGCATGCACTATACCATGCGTTGTGCGCTGGCTTTTTATTCAAGTTCAATTATTTTGATTGATTTGTTAATTCAAGTTTTAAAACGATTTAATTCTTCACGGTTTTTAATTTCATTAATTATTTTTGCTGCTTCTTCTTCATTCATTGTTAAATTATCACCACCGATTGGTATTAAGGCTAATTTTATATTTGCTAACCCTTTCATTTCAGGGATATAATAGGTATCTCCTGCATGATAAATCCTTAAACCATCTGGCAGTGTAACAATAAAACCAACATGTTCTTTTGATGAATCCTAAGATGCTCATAATCAAATATCTTTCGATATATAATTATTATTTTCCTAAATCTAAACTGATGTAATTGATTTGCATAAAGTGGACCAAGGTAAATGGCATTACACCTAACGGTTCCGCCATAGAAGCAGTTGCCGTTTTATGTTTTATTTACTTGTCATAATGCACAAATTACAACATTTTATTTAATTATAAGCTTGCCACACTTCGGCAATTGCTTCTGATGGTGTGTTAGCAACTGGGCGTTCTAGTCTACATTTACAATGATTACTAAATATTCTATAATTGTTTTCAGTGCTTTTTGCAATAATTTGAATTCTTAAACTGTTTTTCTATTTCATTCAATATTTCTGTCGGGTTAGTCACGGGCATAGTTTTGTTATGTAAATCATATCCCAGCAGTTCCGATTTTTTTATTATTTCCAATTTTGGCAATTTCATTTTATTTGTTGTTTCAATGTGCTGCCCTTTGTTATCAACTATGATTAGTTTAGGAACAAATACCCCTTTTCTTCCAATAAAAGCATCCATGATTTTTACCCCATTTTCAAACTCTTCATACGTCGTTCTGCCAAGAGCTTCGTATCTTTTGATTTCTTTCCCAGCCCAGGTAGTTACCAGGGCATAGCTTTCAGAAATTTCTTCATCAATTTTAATCTCTTTATTAAACGTATCATGACCTGACGGCATTAATAGAATTTTTCCATCCCCACCTTCAATATTTGCTACATATTTTGGCAAAGTAATACCAGAAATCCATCCTTGCAGATGTTTCATATAAATTTTACCAATTTGAATTGGAGTAATAAAATGAACTATCCCTTTTTCTTTATGACATTGAAATAAATAATAGGGGTGAATGCCAATCCAAAACATTCTTGTAAATGTTAATGCCAATGTTTTATAATAGTCATTAACATGATTCAATAAGACGGTTTGATTTCTAATTGTAAAACCATGTTTACGAATTTTCTTTACAGCAATTTCTAAGTCTTCAGTTATTTCATGATAATGATTAATATGTGTCATAAAATATACATACTTGTCAGAATCCGTGTTGTATTTGTTTGCCGAAATCTTGATTAATTCTAACAACTCGTCTGTAATTCCCATGGGCATCACTACAGGAACTCGGGTGGCAATTCTTATTGCATGAAGGTGTGGTATCCTGCTTAATTCTTCCAATATGTATTTCAATCTGTGTTTGCTTATCATAAGCGCATCACCGCCGGTAACAAGCACTTCGTTAATATTTTTATTGTATCCAATATAAAACAACCCTTTATTTATTTCGGTAATGTTAACTTCAACAGAGCTATCTAACGATTTTGCTCTTTGGCAATGAACACAATACGAAGCACAACTTTTATTTTCTGCAACAAAAAGGGCAACTCTGTTTGGATACCGTTGATAAACTGCACCATAACTACGTGAACTTTCATCCATTGCTCCTTCAACTCCTGTGTTGGGAAATAACAAATTTGCGGGGGTAGGTACGCTTTGCCAAAAAATAGGATCGAGCCGTTTTTTCGATTTTTCACCCGATAACATCTCCGGGTGAAAGGGGTCGGCTTGCATAAGTGAGGCATAATAAGGTGTAATCCTGATTGGTTCTTTTCCTTTATTCCTTAATGCAATTAAAGTCCTTTCAATTTCACTTTCCTGAAACGCATTTAATTTTATAACTTTTTTCAACTGTTCAACACTACGTATCGAGTTTTTTAATTGCCAGTCGGCATCATTCCACTGCTCTCGCGTCGCATTTTCCCACAATTTAATTGTATTGAAGTTTCTTGGTTTGTATAATATTTGTTCTTCTGTCTGCATTATTTCACTTTGATTTGTGGTTGTTTCCTTTCGCCTTGTTGCTAACGCTTGGCAGCTACCCGCAGTTTCGATAATGCTAAGACAAAGTTACGCTAAAAAATTAATTTTTGGATTACAGATAATGTTTTTAGTTTCGGGAAAGCAAGCAATTGCGAGTAGGTGCTGTTATATGCCGGCATTTCAAATTACTCAATATTTTAGTAACAATTTGAATG
>CAZKMG010000418.1:0-3543 GCA_964553465.1 uncultured Bacteroidaceae bacterium | reverse complement strand
CGTTATCGATGATATTCTCAGGATAATTAGACCCTTCATAATCACTTGCTTCAACATTTTTAAATTTCGCAACTGATAATTCCGGCTTATATGGTAAAATAGTTATGGGGATGGTTTGAGTCTGAGAGGATTTCCCATCAGAAACAGTCAAAGAAAATTCGATGATCTTATTTTCGTTAACCAAAGGAGAGAGAAATTGAATCTGTGAATTATTCGTTGAAGAAATGGACACATTTTCTGGAGGGACCCATAGATAAGTCAGATTATCATTATTTTCGTCGTAACTTTTTGAAGCATCCATTTCACCAATAAAACCCAAATAACTACTTTCCGGATAATCAACCAATAGAACTGGTGGAATATTTACAATCACCAAAGCAACATTATTTGTAACAGCCTGAGCAACCATGCTTGATGCTGTTTGACCTGTTGCTGTTTGAAGTGGATTTGTTGCAGGTTTTGTATAAGAAACAGTTACAATATCTCCATATATTATATCACTTGCTAAAGTTAAACGAACCTTCCCTCCGACGATAGCTACTGAAGTGACACCCCTGGTTACAGAATTAACTCTGACATTAAAAGCGGAAGAAGCAGGTACTATACTAGCCAGGCTTAAAGTATAAGTCATTACTAAAAAGCTTGGCGTTGCATTTGCAACAGCCGAACTTTGATATATTGGTATACTTGAGAGACAATTATTTGTGACTGGTTTAGCAGTAATACTTACTGCTGCTCCACCTGTAGGAGTCTGTATAAAATTACTTACAGGTTTAGTATAAGCTACAGTTATCACATCACCAAAGGCAATTGCACTGGCTAAAGTTAATCTTACCTTATTCCCAATAATTGCAACAGAATTTACGGTAGCGGATACTGAATTAACTCTGACATCGAAAGCTGAAGTAACAGGTACAATGTTAGCCAGGCTTAAATTATAGGTCATTTCTAACAAAGTAGGAGTAGCATTTTGAATAACTGAACTTTGATAAATTGGAATATTTGAAATACAATTATTTATAACTGGTCGATTACTAATACTTACTGCTGTCCCACCTGTAGGAGTCTGTAGAAAATTACTTGCAGGTTTCGTATAAGCTACAGTAACAACATCACCATAGACTATCGCACTTGCTAAAGTTAATCTTACCTTATTCCCTATAATTACTATTGAATTAACAGTCCTGTTCACAGAATTGACCCGGACATTAAAAGATGAAGTTGCAGGTATAATATTAGCCAGATTTAAACTATAAGTCATTTCTAACAAAGTAGGAGTAGCATTTTGAACAGCTGAACTTTGATATACTGGTATATTTGAGATACAATTATTTGTGACTGGTTTAGCAGTAATACTTACTGCAGCTCCACCTGAAGGAGTCTGTAAAAAATTACTTACAGGTTTTGTATAAGCTACAGTTACAACATCACCGTAAACTATAGCACTTGATAAAGTCAATCTTACCTTATTGCCGATTATTGCAACTGAATTTACTGTCCTGGATACTGAATTAACCCTGACATTAAAAGCAGAAGTTACAGGTACTATATTAGCCAGGTTTAAGCTATAAGTCATCATCAGCAAGCCTGGAGTAGCATTTTCGATAACAGAACTTTGGTAAATGGGGAGAACCGAGATACAATTATTAGTAACGGATCGGGCACCAATGCTCACTGCTGCCCCACCTGAAGAAGTTTGCAAGGGATTAATGGAAGGCTTAGTATAGGAAACGGTAATAATATCGCCATAAACAACCTGGCTTGCTAATGTCAAATGAACTTTTCCTCCAACAATAGCAACTGCATTGACATTCCTGTTTACTGAATTAACCTGTACAGTAAATGCAGAGGTAGCAGGTACTATATTAGCCAGATTTAAACTGTAAGTCATCACCAGCAAGCTAGGATTAGCGTTCTCAACAACAGAACTTTGATAAATGGGTAGAACTGAGATACAATTATTTGTGACTGGTTTGGCACTTATACTTTCTACCGTTTCACCTGAACCCGTTTGCAATGGATTTATAGAAGGCTTGGTATATGAAACGGTTATTATATCACCAAAAACAACCTCGTTCGCTAATGTCAATTGAACCTTGCCTCCTACTATAGCAACTGAATTTACAGTCCTGGATACTGAATTTACCTGAACATTAAATGCAGAAGTAGCAGGTACTATAACAGCCAGACCTAGACTAAAAGTTATTACCAGCAAGCTTGGAGTAGCATTTTCAACAACAGAACTTTGATAAATGGGTATATTTGAGATACAATTATTTGTAACTGGTTTAGCACTAATACTTACTGCTGCTTCACCTGAAGAAGTCTGCAAAAAATTACTTCCTGGTACTGTATAAGATACAGTAACATTATCACCATATACAACCGCACTTGCTAAAGTCAACTGGACCTTGCCTCCTACAATAGCAACAGAATTTACAGCCCTGGACACTGAATTTACCTGAACATTGAAAGCAGATGCGGGAGGTACTATATTAGCCAGACTTAAATTGTAACTCATTACCAGCAAGGTTGGAGCAGCATTTTCAACAACCGAACTACTATAAACAGGGACAGGATGCCCTCCAAGAGTTTCATAACAACCGATACTTGGTGGGTTGTTCAATGTTGCACCTTCAATATCATTTATTATGGATGGAATAACTACCCCTGCTCCGACAGCAGGTGAACCAGCTTGTAAATGAAAATCTAATCCGTCTGAATTTAAAAATAAGGGATCACTTGTTATTGCTGTGGGTTCATATTTTGAAACACCACTTTTGTAAACATAACTGCCTCCATTTTTTATAATGAGAAGATCCCCTACCCCGGTTCCATAATAAAGATTATTACTGTGTGTAGTTATATTCCCGAAATAATCATTAATGCAAATATTATTAGTGCCACTTGTTCCCTGGTTATAAAAGATATTATTCTTAAGTCTCAATATGCCACTCGTATTCATCTCATTGTATACGGCACTGCCTGATTTTACATAAAAAACATTATTCCAAAAATTGAATACTGCACCTGTATAAGGGACGGAATAATTAACCCAACCAGATAACCCACCCCCGGTAGACTGCGAATTGCCCGTACTTGTGTTTATCAGGATATTATAATAAGCATCCATATTCATGGCCTGACCACCCTGAATAACCATGCTCCATAAACCTGGCTTGGTGACTTTAAATGTATTATAACGAACTATTATGTTTCTTGGATACCATCCGGCTCTTGGTTCATTAGATTCGATCTGGAAAGCATTACCCTGGCCATTTGGCCCTATATCACACACATTATGTTCTATAACTGCTCCGTTAACATAATTATTGATCTGCATCCCATAACCAGTTGACTGACCTCTGCGACCCCAATTTGTGAGCGTATTGTAACCAATATATACATTGCTTGTCTTTGCAGGAGTTGCGTTTTCATCAGAACGCCCTGCATAAAAACTCAACTGCTCGTCATCCGAACCATCGAGAATACAATTTTTTATTGTAATATTCCAAATATCATTATTCCATGTTGCAACTAGAA
>CAZKMG010000417.1:710-3550 GCA_964553465.1 uncultured Bacteroidaceae bacterium | reverse complement strand
ATAAACATTGGTGGCTTCCTTTCCCAAGGGACCAGGTAGCTTTATATCCGGAATTCAAACAAAATCCGGGATGGTAAATGAGTACTATTAATCACAAACGCAGGATTAAACGTATTACTCCTAATTTTGTAAATCTGAAATCTTCTACCAGTTAATTTAAGTTAAAAGTTTTTGGAACCAGAATCGTTTCACTTTATCCAGGAATTTTTTTTGATTTGTCCGGTTAAAAAAATTATGTATATTAACATATTCCTTTTTAAGTGATACTTCAATTTTGATCTACCATGAAAAATCTGCTAGTATTTTTATTGACTTTTTGCCTGCTATCAGTCTTTCAGGCATTCGCGCAATCCGGGAAAGTATATGATGACCTTTCCCTCCCAAGCAAAATACTCAATTCGGAGAGAAAATTTGCCATCTACCTGCCTCCTGATTATGAAACTTCGCAACGAAGCTACCCGGTCTTATACCTGCTCCATGGAGCAGGTGATGATCAGTCAGGATGGATACAGTTTGGAGAAGTTCATCATATTGCCGACAAATGTATCAACGAAGGAATAGCTACTCCCATGATCATTGTCATGCCCGATGCAAATACCGGACGCCGTGGATATTTTAACGATATCAAAGGCGACTGGCAATACGAGGACTTCTTTTTCCAGGAGTTGATCCCCTATGTCGAAAAGACTTACCGTGTGAGGGCCGAAAAAAGGTATCGTGCCGTTTCTGGCCTGTCGATGGGGGGTGGAGGCACCTATATGTATGCATTGCACCACCCGGAAATGTTTTCTTCTGCCTGCCCTCTGAGCGCATATATAGGACCACTCTCACTGGATGAGGCAAAGAAAAGGTATCTCAGAAATAATGAAAATTATCCTGAGCCTGTAATCGAAAAATATTACAAAATGCATAATGCTCTCTCTCTGATTGAAATTGTACCTGACCATCAGAAAAAGACTGTCCGTTGGTATATTGATTGCGGTGATGATGATTTCTTATATGAAGGAAACAGTCTTGTGCATGTTGCCATGCAGAAAAAGGAAATTCCTCACGAGTACCGTGTCCGCGACGGAGCTCATACATGGACATACTGGCGTACTGCCTTGCCATCTGTTCTTGAATTTATCTCTGTATCTTTTCATCAGAATTAGAATGTTTTTTAAATGAGAAAAATAATACTTGCAAACCTTTTAATTTTTGTATTCTTCCAGGTCATTGGCCAACCTAAGGAAAGACTTGATAACAAAAAAATTGATGGCTATCGAGGTATTTGGTTTGAGTTAAATCAAAAATTTGAATACGGCGATAAATATTCAGGAGGATTGGGTACCTATACTGCCGATCACATCCCTATGGCCATCTATTCTCCTGAAGTTAATAAGACATTTTTCGTTTACGGTGGTACCACTAATAAAGATGAAAAGTATTTGCTTTGCATGATTGGTGAATATGACCATACAACAAAAATGGTATCCAGACCTACTGTTGTTTGTGATAAAGGCGGGGTAAACGATCCGCATGATAATCCATCCATGATGATCGACAACGATGGTTACATCTGGGTGTTTGTGAGTGGAAGGGGAAACGCACGTAAAGGTTTTAAATATAAAAGCAAAAAGCCATACAACATCGATCAATTTGAAAAACTATCCGAAGAAGTGTTTGCCTACCCCCAGATCTGGAATACTCAGGATGGTTTTTTTCATTTCTTCACAAAATACTCCGGGCTAAGAGAACTCTATTTTGAAACAAGCACGGATGGCATAAATTGGACAGAGGACCATAAGCTCTCAGGGATCAGGGAAAAACCTGATCAATTAGCCGGTCATTATCAGGTAAGCAATTGTTTTAAGGGAAAAGTTTTAGGTACATTTTTCAATAGGCATCGAAATGGAGATGCTGATAAACGAACTGATCTTTATTATCTCCAATCATATGACTTCGGAAAGACATGGCAAACTAGTAATAATAAAATAGTATCCATTCCCCTTACTGAGGTTGATAATCCAGCAAAAGTAGCCGATTACCTTTCACTGGGTAAGAATGTATATATACATGATATGGGATTTGATAAGCACGGGAATCCGGTTTGTCTTTATATCACAAGCAGCGGACATGAACCAGGCCCATCGAATGAACCATATGAATGGAGGATTACTTCCTGGAACGGCCGTAAATGGATTACAAGTATTATTTGCGAATCAGATCATAATTACGATACAGGTAGCCTGTTTATTTTTAACAATGTATGGAAAATCGTTGGCCCCACCGAGAGAGGACCTCAACTATACGGAACCGGAGGGGAAATCGCCATCTGGTCATCCACTGATAAAGGGTTAACCTGGAAAAAAGACGTGATCGTTACTCATAATAGCCTGACCAACAATAGTTACGTGCGCCGGCCAATACAAGCAAAAGCTCCATTTTGTTTCTTCTGGGCCAATGGAAATCCTGATAAATTTAGTATCTCAGAGTTATTTTTTGGTGATTTTGAAGGTAAGGTTTGGAAACTACCCTATGAAATGAAGAATGAGTATGAAAAACCTGTGGAAATTAATTAAAGGATTTTCAAATTAATATGTTCATATCAGAAATAATTATGGATTAACAGATTATTAAAATCATCACGCAACTAAGTTTTCAAAATATAAAAAATACCACATCACCTCTTTAATTGAGAAACATGGGTAAAAAAATCATTTTTCTTTCAGTGACTATTGCACTTTGTTTTCAATTTTTATTTGGAAAAGAATACTCAATTACGTCACCGGATAATAACATCCGTATAGTTGTGCAGGTAGGAGAAAACATTACCTATTCCGTGTTTTTTAAAGAGAAAG
>CAZKMG010000417.1:0-700 GCA_964553465.1 uncultured Bacteroidaceae bacterium | reverse complement strand
CTGTTAATCAATCCATTGTGCTGGGGAAAAATGTGAAAGTAAAAAAAATCAACCAAACTGAAGTAAATCAAATAATCTACCCACCTGTAAAAATAAAGCGAAAAGAAATTCATGACCATTATAATCAATTGGCAATCACCTTCAAAAATAACTTTGGACTGGTTTTCCGGGCATTTAATGATGGTGCGGCCTACCGTTTCAACACAAGCTTTAAGGATAGTATATACGTACAAGCTGAAGAAGCGAGTTTTTGTTTTGCTCATGATGATACCACCTATTTCCCTCAGGTGAACTGCAGCAGTTCAGGGGAAAGGGATTGTTTCCACTGCAGTTTTGAAGAAACTTATCAAGTAAAGCAGATCAGTCAGATCAAAAGCGCTGAAATGGCATATATCCCGGTGTTGATTCATTCCTCTGTCCGCCCGAATGTATTAATTACTGAAGCCGACCTGAATGATTACCCGGGAATGTTTCTTTGCGGTTCAGATGAAGATGATCCGATGTTAAAAGGCAAGTTTGCCCCATACCCGCTAAAGACGAAAACCTCCGGAGGATATTTCAAAGCTGATATTGTAACCGAACGCGCAGACTTTCTTGCCCGGACAAATGGCACCAGGTATTTTCCCTGGAGGGTCATTATTATTGCTGGAGAAGACCGTCAACTGATAGAAAACGATATGGTTTACCGTCTTGGAGGCAC
>CAZKMG010000416.1:0-3566 GCA_964553465.1 uncultured Bacteroidaceae bacterium | reverse complement strand
CAGGCAAGGTATAATTCTTTTCGCAATCATTGGGTTCTATATTAAATATGGCATCAGATCCTCTTTCGTTATTAGATTCTCATAAATTGCTTTTCCAATGATAGTCGCGGATATTCCAATGCTGCTTAGGACTTTAATGTCCATAATGGAACCAACCCCACCACTGGCAACAAGATGTAAATCAGGCCATTGATTTAAAATCCTACGGTATAAATCCACTGATGGTCCATTGAGCATACCATCTTTCTCGATATCAGTGCAAATAACTTGAGTGATACCGAGATTTATATATTCTCCAAGAAACTGAAACAAGTTCAATCGAGTATTCTTTACCCAAGCATTTGAAGATAACATTTCATTTCGATGATCAGCACCAAGAATAATTTTTTCCTTTCCATAATCTTGTAGCCATTTCAAAAAAAGTTGGGAGTCATTAACAGCAATGCTGCCACTGGTGATCATTGAAGCCCCATTTTCAAATGCAATGCAAATGTCATTTTCTGTTCGAATTCCGCCTCCAAAATCAACTATTAAATTGGTACCCGAAGTAATATCTGATAATATTTTATAGTTGATGATTTTTTTTTCTTTTGCACCGTCAAGATCAACCAAATGAAGCCTCTTCAAGCCCCATGATTCAAATATTCTTGCCATCTCCAGTGGAGAGGATGAATACTCCTTCATTTGCGAATAATCACCCTGCGTTAATCTCACGCATTTTCCATCAATTATATCAATGGCTGGTATAATATCCATTATAATTCAATAAAATTCTTTAAAATTAAGTTGCCTACATCTCCGCTTTTCTCAGGATGGAATTGCGTGGAATAGAAATTGTCCCTTTGCAATGCAGCACTGAAAGGCAAGATATAATCACAAGTTGCTGAGGTATATTCACATAGAGGAACATAATAACTATGAACAAAATAAACATAACTGTCCCTGTCTATTCCTTTAAATAGTTCACCTTTCATATCATATAATTTGTTCCACCCCATATGAGGAACTTTTAAAACTGGTTGAAATTTTATTACCGGTACATTATATACCCCAATGGATGTAACATTTCCTTCCTCTGACTTTTCACATAACAGTTGCTGTCCAAGGCAAATCCCTAAAACTGGCTGAGTTAAATTTCTTAATACATCGTCAAGTCCTTTGGTTTTCAGAAAAGACATAGTTGAACTGGCTTCTCCAACACCAGGAAAAATCACTTTATCGGCTTTTTTAATCAATCTATGATCATCAGTGACATTTGCTTTTAGGCCAAGTCTTTCAATGGCATATTGAACTGACCTTATATTACCAGCATTATACTTAATAATAACCGTTTCCATTTTCAATTTATTTCAAAATTCCTTTGGAAGATGGTAAATCAGTACTGTAATTATCTCTTTGAATCGCCATTTTTAAGCACTTTGCAAAAGCTTTAAAAATGCTCTCAATTTTATGATGTTCATTACTTCCTTCTGCTTTAATATTCAAATTGCATCTTGCAGTATCTGTAAATGATTTAAAAAAATGAAAAAATAACTCTGTTGGTACATCTCCAATTTTTTCACGACTGAATTCTACATTCCAAACCAACCAGTTACGTCCTCCTAAGTCGAGTGCAACTTGAGCAAGAGAGTCATCCATGGGGACTAAAAATCCATATCTTTGGATTCCTCTCTTATCTCCTAGAGCCTTATAAACTGCTTCACCAAGAGCAATTGCTGTATCCTCAATAGTATGATGCTCATCCACATGTAAATCTCCTTTAACTTCCACGTAAATATTGCATCCAGAATGGGTTCCAATCTGTTCAAGCATATGATCAAAAAATCCAAGGCCTGTCGAAATAACCGACTTCCCCGATCCATTGAGCTCCAAACGGATAGTGACCCTGGTTTCGCGGGTTTCCCTTATAACTTCAGCTACCCGGTCATTTTTCATAAGGAAATCTGCAATTTCATCCCAATTTTCTGAAATAAGGACACATACAGATTCAAGTCCCTTCTTTACTAATTCTTCCTTTCTGTTTGCTTCCCCAATTAATATTCCTTTAGAGCCCAAATTCCTGGCAAGCTCAATATCCGTTATTCTGTCACCAATAACATAAGAATTTTTTAGATCGTAATCCCCATCAATATACTTGCTGAACATTCCAGTTTCTGGTTTACGGTTAATGGAATTGTCTTCAGGTAAGGATATATCAATCAATATATTATCAAATTCAATGTTTTCATTACGGAAAGCATCCAGGAACTTCTGATGAGGTTTAATAAAATCTTCATATGGAAAAGAAGCTGAACCTAAACCATCCTGGTTTGTGACGATAACCAGTTCATATTTTAAAAACTTCTTGATATTAAATAAGTTACGGAATACACCAGGATAAAACTCAAGTTTCTCCAAAGAATCAACCTGAAAATTATCTGGTGGTTCAAGGATGAGAGTTCCATCAC
Source organism: uncultured Bacteroidaceae bacterium (assembly GCA_964553465.1). GTDB lineage: Bacteria > Bacteroidota > Bacteroidia > Bacteroidales > CAZKMG01. The sequence continues at coordinate 1,119 of CAZKMG010000416.1, read as the reverse complement.
GGTCAATGAAAAGAACTTTTTTCATGTTTTTAAATCATTTTTTTAAAGGTCATAGCTGCCTCTTATTGGACAGGAAACTTAATATTTACAAGCATTTACAGCAGACTTTAAGATAAATATAGTGAACAAGTATCAACAAAACCCGGTTATTCATTTAAATTTAGTCATTGAATCAATTAGTCTTGCATTCTCTTCAGGAGTACCAACTGTAATTCTTGAACATCCTTCGCAAAGCTTTGCTTTTGAACGGTCTCTGACAATAAATCCTTCTTCTCTAAGAAAAGTATTTAACCTTTCCGGCATGGTGGTTTTAACGAGCAGAAAATTTGCATCGGAAGGGTATACTTTTATAACATAATCCAAATTATACAATTCTGATACCAACCATTTTCTTTGTTCAATAATTTCATTAATCCATAGCTCAATATTTTGCTTTGAGTTAATACAATCCAAGACATGTTTCTGCGTAAGGATATTAATATTATATGGATATTTTATTTTATTAAGTACGGCTATTATCTGGGGATTCGCAAAGGCTATTCCAAGTCTTAATCCTGCCAGTGCCCAAGATTTTGAAAATGTTCTGAGAATCACAAGATTAGGAAATTCTGGTAAATATCCGATCATCCCTTCCGTTCCTGAAAAATCAATGTATGCCTCATCAATAATGACTAAGCCCTTAAAATGCTTAATAATCTGGAGAACCTGACTGGTTATAAGAAGATTTGATGTTGGATTATTCGGGGAACAGAGAAAAATCAGTTTGCTCTGGTCATCGACAGCAGATGTTACTCGGTCAGAATCAAGGCTGAAATCCGGATTAAGGAGAACTTTTTTTGTTTCAATCCCATTAATATTTGCACATACTTCATACATCCCATAACTCGGGTCAATCGTGATAATGTTATCTACCCCTGGATTACAAAAAGCACGGATAAGAAGATCAATTGCTTCATCACTCCCATTGCCAAGAAAAATTGAATTATCGGGCTGAATAGAAAGGACAATTCGGGCATAATCAACCCCCTCACCTCCCAGGCCTGACCCATGAAAATAATTGGCAACACCAATTCCCTTTTTGATCGTTTGGTTTTGATTTTCTTTAGAAAATTCTCTTCT
>CAZKMG010000415.1:0-3568 GCA_964553465.1 uncultured Bacteroidaceae bacterium | reverse complement strand
CCATACCCTTCCATTGATATCTTTGGCAATAGCCCTTACATACTTATCCTTTACCCTGAAAATAACATAAATATTTTCACTGTCATATAATAACTTAAAATATGTATCAGGAAAAGGAGAAGGTTTATCCCCCATATAATTTAATAAACATTCTTTATGAGCATTTCTCCAACAATAATTATTCCATTGCGCATGAATACCTGGCCTAGTAAGAGCAGGATTAACGGTATAAACATAAGATCTGTCATCTTGCAACATCGTGTTCTTTTTTTCAGGATTAGTGTAACTTGATAAAATGAATGTAAAAAAAATAAGCCAAAAAATTACTTTAATGTTCACAACTTTCTTTTTTATTTTCATAAGTGATAATATTTTAAAAGGTATTATTTTACAAGGAGTATGCAATGAGAAAAATATTCAGGATTACTCCCGGCAATCATTAATACAGTATATTGATTAGCGTTTAAATTATAAAATTTGCATTAAACAAATGTATTGATAAAGTTTTAGAATTCTTTTGGTAAGACTTTTCAATAATATTTAACCTATGCTTTTCTTTGCTAATTCTGGATCAATCTAATTAAAGTTTAATAAAGTTTATCGCGTTAGAAGATTTGAATCATTACTTCTAAAATATAAAAATCAGCGAAAGAATTACTTCATTAATCGTTAAAAAAACAATAAAGGGATCGGGGAAAAATTTTATCATAATTATTTTATCAATTTCCCGATGAATTCAAGAATAAAATTTTATTTTTGAACACTTTAAACACATCAATTTAACATAGATATTTTTGCGAGTATTTCCAAATAACTAATTATAAGGAGGTTAATAAGTATGAAATTCAAAAAAAACGGAATGGTTCTATTAATTGGACTATTCATGATTCCTCTTCTGCTATCTGGACAATCTCTTAATGTTCAGAAAATTAAGAAGATTCGATTAAAAACCTACCCGGCACAGGGATTGATCTGGAAAGGTCAGTCAGCACAGAACACTAACTGGAATAAAATTACAGAAACACCCGATGGGAAAATCTGGTTTACCGGAGGAGATCATTGGGGAACCGATGCTGCGATCGGAGCCTTTGAGAAAGCGGATCGGTATGAAAGGCCCTGGGGATTTGGTAACACCACAATTTGCTATTATGATCCGAAACAGGATAAGGCATTTGAAGAGATAGAACTTGACAGGGCATGTGCTATTTATTCAAATGCAGAGACTCCCGGTCATGGTAAAATTCATGGAAATATCTCATCAGATTCTAAAGGTAATCTTTATTTTGCCGGGTATATGGGTATGTCATATTTGCATGAATTTACCGCCGCATATTACCCGAAAAGTTATGCAGGGGGATCTGTCATAAGGTATAACCCTGTAACCAAGGATGTTGACTATTTTGGAATACCCATCCCCTACGGTGCATCAGTCTCGCTATATTATGATGAAAAACGGGATATTGTTAACGGAATTACCCCTGACAGGGCAAAATTCTGGAGGTTAAATCTTACAACCATGGAACTGAACAAATATGAGTCACTTGCCAGAATGAGCAGGTTGAATGACCGTGTGCGTGAGATGATCCAGGATAAAAATGGATTTTGTTATTTTGCCAATGATATTGGAGGATTAACAAGATTTAATCCGGATACCGAGGTGTTTACAGATATTGATATAACTCTGCCGGGAAAATTAATGGACTTTCGTGCATCCGTAGTATCCTCAAAAAATATTATTTATTGTATTTCCACTGATGGATTTGTCTGGAGTTTTAATCCACAAACTGATAAAATTGAAGATTTTGGTCATGTTCTGGGTATGCCAAATCAGCCTCATTACACTCCAAACATAACGCTTGATGAAGAATGGGGACGACTTTATTTTATTGCTGGCAACCATGGTAGTAAACTCCTTGAAGAAGCTTTGGGAATGCTGACTATTTTGGACCTGAAAACTAAAAAGTTTTACTGGATCGGCGATATTGAAGGATTTGAAGGTTGTTTTGGTGCTGTTTGCAGTAAAAACCATTCGGTTTATTTCAGTTCTTTCGGGGAATTGTATCAGGGAAATGAAGTGGAAAGGGATAAAAATGGCAGGCCGGTAACCCGTCCTTATCTGCTCAGATATGATCCGCCAGAAAATCTGAATTCATTGAAATAAGTTATCATAATAGATTAATAATTAATCATATAGTGATTTTATCATCTGTTTTCAAAAATTAATAATGATGAAAAATAATAGAATATTTACAAGCTTAGTGATATTGTTTTTATCCCTTGCATTAGGTACTACCGCTTTATTTGCCCAGAGAGTTGGAGGATTACCAAGAGGTTCGATTTCAAACCGTTTGCTAATTTCCAATGGGCCGAAAGGCCCTATCAAAGGCGGTGAAAGTGCAGTTACAGACATGATTCTAATGAATGATGGATGGATCTACGGAAGTACAAAAGCTACATGGGGTGCAGAAAACTGCCATATCTTCCGTACAGATGGAGAAAAAGTTGAACATTTACTAAATGTTACTTCAGCATTTCCTAATCAGACTGCAATCACGGATCTATGCATCGGAAATGATAATATTTTTTATGCCAGTACCTCGACCACTAACGAAGTGTTTGATGATAAATCCAAACCATATGAAGGCGGTCATATTTTCTCCTTTGATCCTGCTGATAAAAAGACTGAAGACCTTGGCATTATGGCCCCAGGTCAGGGAATTAATTGTATAAATATGGACCTTTCCCGGGAATTAATTTACGGTGTAACCTACCCTGCCGGACATTTATTCTCCTATGATCTAAAAAATAAATCCATCAAAGACTTTGGTGAAATAATGACTCCCTGGCGTGTGATGGACCTTGGAAGGGTATCCTGGAGAGGTGTTCCAAAAGTCCTGATGATTGACGATGCAGGGACAGTCTATTATTCAACCTATTACCGCAGGGAAATTAGCATGTCGGCGCAGGAACTTATGAAAGGGGGATTTTCAACCTATTCTTCCAATGCAGGCGGTCGTATTTACCGGCTTACTTATGGAGACGAAAAACCAGTTTTTACAGGGGCAATAATACCCGCACAAACAGGTATGGATTCGGATCCCATCTATGAAAACGGGATTGCTTCAGCCATAAGGGCCCGTGATGGAGGATTCTGGTGCGGAACCATTAATGATGGATTTTTATTTAAATTCTATCCTTCAACCTCTACTGTAATTAACAAGGGTAAAGCATTTCAATACTGGAATTTAAAATCACTTACCTATGGAGGTGATGGCAAACTGTATATGCTTGGTGGAAGAGATGAAGATAATTCATGGATTCTTTGTTATGACACCATGACTGGATCTATTGATTGCCTTGGATGGCCTGATAATACAGCTCAATGCAGCATAATCTGTACGGACAAAAATGGTAGAATTTTTATGGCTGAAAACCTCCGGCATTCATTTATCTGGGTTTATGAATTTTCAAAATAGTAAAATCTATAATATTTTAGCATACTTTTTATGCAGAAGCATACTAATTTCAATTTATGGTATAATAGTCCATGATTTTAGATTTCTCAAAA
>CAZKMG010000414.1:0-3576 GCA_964553465.1 uncultured Bacteroidaceae bacterium | reverse complement strand
TTGTAAAAATCGAGGATGATGTATGGCTTGGTGGGAATGTCACAGTTTTAAAAAACGTAATAATTGGCGAGGGATGTATTGTCGGAGCAGGAAGTGTTGTTACAAAACCCTTGCCCCCATATTCAATATGCATTGGAACTCCTTGTCGTCCTATCAAGTCTCGATTTACTGCTGAAGAACTTGGAAGGCATTTACCACTTATTAATTCTAAATATAGTTTAAATCAAGTTATTGAACTCTGGAAAAAAAATGGAATAGAATGAAAACAATTTTACTCTTGTATCCTGATATGCTTTTTTACAAAATTTCAATCTTTAATAAGCTTAGCGTTTTCTTAGAGCAAAGGGGATATAAATTAATTATTTGGTACAGGAAAATTAATGATCCGAATAATGAATGCAATTTTATTTATGTTCAAAATACTCCAATGACATTAAAAAATTATAGGAAGGTCATTGATGAATATAAGATAGATGCTGTAATTAATATTTTGTTTAAAAGTGACCCAGGATATTATTTTTATATGGCCTCCATTTTTAAAACCAGAATTCTAAAAATACCTATAATTTTTTATGGGCATGGGATTGATAAACAAAAAGATCAATGGTGGAGGAATATTCTGTATAATCTGATATACTTTTTGTTTGATGGAATAATACTTTACACACCTGCAGAAAAAGCTAAGCTTTGGAGATGTTTTCATTCCAAAATTACATTTGCGAATAATACCCTGGATATAGAAAAGGTGAATATTAGGGAAAATAAAGACAAAATAAAATCTCGCTATAAAATAAATTCACCAAAAATTATATTAACAACAGGTCGACTGCAGGGGAGAAAGAAGATTGAAATATTAAGGGATATATTTATTCAAAACTATAAAAATTCCTTGGATGTTGGCTGGCTAATCGTTGGACCGGATTTGAGTGATGAGGTTAAGCATTCGATAAATGGTTCAAATAATATTTATTATCTCGGGCCAATTTATGAAAAGAAAAAAATGGCAGAAATTTTTTCAATAGCTGATTTGTATTGTGTGCCAGGAGCTTTGGGTCTGGGAATAGTTGAAGCTTTTTATTGGGGGCTCCCCGTTTTAACCCTGGCAGTAAACCATGGCCCGGAGGCATATTACCTTAAAAATGGCGTAAACTCTCTTATAGCAAAAGATGAGCATGAATTGAAGCAAATGATTCAGGAAATGCTCAACAATGACGACAAACGATCATTATTTTCGGAAAATGCCAGAAGAGTTTTTAATGAAGAGGCGACCTTAGATAAAATGTTTGACGGTTTTAATTTACAATTAAATAGATTTTTTAATGAAACAACTAGTCCAGAATATTAAGAAAAAATCATTAACAATTGAAGAAGTGCCTGTCCCAGTCTGTAAAACCGGAGGGATATTGGTAAGAACTATTTATTCAGCTGTAAGTGTAGGAACAGAGGTAATGAAATTAAAAAATGCTGATTTGAGTTATATCCAGATGGCAAAGAAAAAACCGGAGCAGGTAAGGGATGTACTCAATACTATTTCACAGCTGGGCCCAGTAGCAACGTATCGAAAAGTAATGAATAAACTTGATTCACTCTCACCTTTGGGGTATAGCCTTGTTGGTGAAGTTATTGAAGTAGGGAAGGGGGTTGACATCTATAAATGTGGAGATATTGTCGCTTGTGGGGGGGCTGGTTATGCTAATCATTCCGAAATTAATTTTATTCCTAAGAACTTATGTGCAATAGTGCCTGAAGGTATTGAATTAAAGGAAGCTTCATTCACAACAATTGCATCTATTGCTATGCAAGGGTTCAGGCAAACTCAATCTCAAATCGGAGAGAATGTTGCAGTAATTGGATTAGGTCTTTTAGGTCAGATCCTTATTCAGATAATTCATGCCAATGGTTGTAGAGCTTTTGGTTTTGATATTTCAAAAAGAAAATGCGATTTAGCAATAGAGAATGGTGCATATTTTACGGAAGTTGTTTCCAAAACAAATTTTGAAGAGGAAATTAATTCACTTACGAATGGAGTTGGATGTGATTCAGTTATTATTACTACTGGAACATCTAGCAATGATCCAATAATTCTTGCTGGTAAGATAGCCAGAGATAAAGCAAAAATAGTTGATATTGGTATTACAAAGATGGACCTACCCTGGGAGTTATATTATCATAAGGAACTTGACTTCAGGTTCTCAAGGTCTTATGGACCTGGCAGATATGACTCACAATATGAAGAGGTAGGTATTGATTATCCTGTTGGTTATGTCCGCTGGACCGAACAACGGAATATGATGTCAATTTTGCAACTGATTAAGGATGGAAAACTCAATTTAAGTAAACTTATTACTCATGAATATGACTTTAATGAATCAGAAAAAGTCTTTATAGAGATTAAGGAAGCTAAAGTAGAATATTTGGGAGTAGTGTTAAAATACATTGCAGATGCTGATAAAGATACAAGACTGGTCAACAATAGTACTAAATTAGGACATAAAGCTGAGAAGGTAAAAATTGGGGTAATTGGTGCAGGTAATTATGCCAGTACAATGTTATTACCTTTTTTAAAAAATAATGCTGATCTCGTGGGTATTGCAACTGCAACAGGTATTAATGCGCAGGATAAAGCTAAAAAATTTGGATTTAAATACGCTACGACTGATTACAAAAAAATGCTTTCAGATCCAGATATAAATACTGTTTTAATAGCAACCCGTCATAATCAACATGGGGGTATGGTAGTCGAAGCATTGAAAAATGGGAAAAATGTTTATGTAGAAAAGCCTTTATCAATTTCGTTGGAAGAATTAAAGAACATTTCGGTGAACTATGTAAACAGTAAGTGTATATTAATGGTTGGTTATAACAGGCGGTTCTCTTCCTCAATACAATATCTTAAAAAACAATTAAAAAGGGATGTCCCATATTCTATTTATTACCAAATTAATGCCGGATATATTCCAATGGATAAATGGTATCAGGCTCCTGATCAGGGGGGGCGGATTATTGGAGAGGTTTGCCATTTTATAGATACCTTACAATATATTCTGGATGCCGATCCAGTTGAAGTATTTGCCAGTGCTACCCCAATTGGCGGTATGCCTGAGCAGGATAATACATTTATTACAATAAAATTCAATAATGGGTCCACATGTGTTATTGCTTACCTGGCTGATGGGGATAGAAATTACTCCAAGGAAAAAATTCTGATTACAGGGTATATGACTAATATCGAATTCAATAATTTTAAATCAATAACTATTTTTAGTAATGGGAGTTCATCAAAAAAGAATTTTTTAATGATCGATAAAGGACAAAAAGAGGAAATGTCAGTTCTGATCGATTCTGTTAAAACAGGATCTATGCCTGTAAAGTTCGAATCCCTTTTAATGAATACTTATACTACTATAATGGCAATAGAAAGCATAAAAACAAAAAAATGTTATAAACTTAATCTTGAAGATATCAAATGAGGATATGGTATCTTAATAGACTTAAAACCATGTCAATTCCTGAATTATTTTTCAGGATTAAACAATTTTATCAGAAGAAAAGCGAACAATATTTTTTAAGGCAAAA
>CAZKMG010000413.1:0-3591 GCA_964553465.1 uncultured Bacteroidaceae bacterium | reverse complement strand
TTAAAAATGCGAATACAGAACCTAAGAAAAAAGTCATTGAACTTAAAGGATTTGTGAAGGACTGGAAACCAGGTGATGTGATCACTGTGGATTATTTCAAGGATGACATCTGGCTCGATATTGTTGGGATATCTAAAGGAAAAGGATTTCAGGGTGTAGTCAAACGACATGGTTTTAAAGGCGTTGGTGATGCTACCCATGGTCAGCATAATCGTGGAAGAGCTCCTGGTTCACTTGGAGCTTCTTCATACCCATCAAGGGTTTTTAAAGGAATGAGAATGGCAGGAAGAACAGGTGGGGCCAGAGTAAAAGTGATTAATTTGCGCGTGATGAAAATCCTTAGTGAGGACAACCTTCTCCTAGTGAAAGGTTCGGTTCCTGGTTCAAATGGTTCATATTTAATTATTGAAAAGTAATGGATTTAACTGTTGTAAACATTGCCGGTGAAGACACTGGGAAGAAAGTAAATCTGGATGACTCTATTTTCGGTATTGAGCCGAATGATCATGCCATATATCTAGATGTCAAACAATATCTTGCAAACAACCGCCAGGGTACCCATAAAGCTAAAGAAAGATCAGAGGTAAAAGGTAGTACCAGAAAGATTAAAAAACAAAAAGGGACAGGTAGTGCTCGTTTTGGTGATATTAAGAATCCTCTTTTTCGTGGCGGAGGTAGAATTTTTGGACCTCGTCCAAGAGACTATAGCTTTAAACTCAATAAAAAAGTAAAGAATCTCGCACGAGTTTCTGCTCTTTCTTATAAAGCTAAAAATAACCAGATTATGGTTATTGAAGATTTTAATCTTGAATCCCCAAAAACTAAAGATTTACTTGCAATTCAAAAAAATTTAAAGATCGACGATAAAAAGTTGCTTTTCGTTTTAAAAGAAAGAAATAATAATATATATTTGTCGTCTCGAAATTTGCAGAATTCCAAGGTCGTAACTCTATCAGATTTAAGTACTTACGATATAATGAATGCGGCAACAGTGTTGTTTGTAGAGAGTTCTCTTGATATATTGCAGGCAAATGATAGAATAATAAGCTAATAAAAATGGATATTTTAATTAAGCCAATAGTTACAGAGAAAATGACTGGTCAAGGTGAAAGCCTAAACCGTTACGGTTTTTTTGTTGACAAAAGAGCAAATAAATTACAGATTAAGAAATCAGTTGAAGAACTCTATAATGTCAAAGTATCAGATGTTAATACGATGAGGTATGGGGGTAAAGCTAAAAGTCGCTTTACAAAAAGTGGTGTTGTGACAGGGAGTACAACTGCAACTAAAAGAGCCATCATTACCCTGAAAGAGGGTGAGAAGATTGATTTTTATAGCAATATTTAATAAAATGGCAGTACGAAAATTAAATCCAGTAACACCAGGACAGAGATTCAGGATATTATCCAGCTTTGATGATATTACGTCTTCAAGTCCTGAAAAAAGCCTTTTAGCACCAAAGAAAAAAAGCGGAGGAAGGAATAGCTCAGGAAAGATGACAATACGTTATAGCGGGGGAGGGCATAAACAAAAATACAGAATCATTGACTTTAAAAGGAACAAGGATAATATTCCTGCTATTGTTAAGTCTATTGAATATGATCCAAATCGTTCGGCAAGGATAGCATTGTTGAATTATTCTGATGGAGAAAAAAGATATATTATTGCACCTACTGGATTAAAAACAGGGCAGGTAATTCTTTCGGGAGAAGATGTATCTCCCGATCTGGGAAATACACTTCCCCTGGCAAAAATTCCACTTGGATCTATGGTATATAATATTGAACTTAGGCCAGGTCAGGGAGGTGTATTGGTAAGAAGTGCGGGAGCAAGTGCTCAGCTTACATCAAGAGATGGGAAATATGCAATTATCAAGTTACCTTCAGGTGAAACAAGGATGATACTTGTTACTTGCAGGGCAAGCATCGGGGCAGTTTCCAACTCAGATCACGGATTAGAAAAATCTGGCAAAGCCGGAAGGTCGCGCTGGCTTGGAAGAAGACCACGGACAAGAGGTGTTGCAATGAATCCGGTTGATCATCCAATGGGAGGTGGTGAAGGAAGGGCTTCTGGTGGACATCCAAGGTCTAGAAATGGAATCCCTGCAAAAGGATATATTACAAGGTCGCCGAAAAATCCATCCAATAAATATATTATTGAAAAGAGAAAAAATAAAAAATAATTGAGATATGAGCCGTTCACTAAAAAAGGGTCCATTTATTGATTTTAAGCTGGAGAAGAGAGTGCTCGATATAAATGAATCAGGTAAAAAACAAGTAATTAAAACCTGGTCAAGGAGGTCAGTTATTTCTCCGGATTTTGTTGGAAATACTATTGCTGTACATAATGGGAATAAGTTCATTCCTGTGTATATCACTGAGAACATGGTTGGGCACAAGTTGGGCGAATTTGCACCAACAAGGATTTTTAGAGGACATGGAGGAAAGCAAAAGTAAAAATTAGAAATATACAGATCAGATAATTTTTTATACAATGGGTGCAAGAAAAAGAAATAGAGCTATCCGGAGAAAAGAGGAAAAGAAAACAAAGGCTTTTGCAAGTCTTAATAATTGCCCTACCTCACCCCGTAAGATGAGACAGGTTACTGGATTGATACAGGGAGTTGAAGTAAAAAAGGCGTTGGATATCTTAAAGTTTACACCAAAGGAATCAGCAAGACGGGTTGAAAAACTTCTTCTTTCAGCAATTGCTAACTGGCAGTTAAAAAATGAAGGGGTTCGCATAGAGGAAAGTAATCTGTACATTAAAGAAGCTTTTGTTGAACAAGGGAAAACCCTGAAAAGATTGAGGACGGCACCCCAGGGGCGTGCACACAGGATTAGAAAAAGGTCTAATCATGTTACAATAATATTGGACAGTCTTAATGAAAAAGAATTGGACAGTCTTAATGAAAAAGAAACTGAATTAAATATTAAATAATGGGACAAAAAGTTAATCCGATATCAAACCGTTTAGGGATTATCAGGGGATGGGATTCAAACTGGTACGGAGGGAAAGATTACTCCAGCAAATTGATTGAAGATGCCAAAATTCGGGAATATCTCAATGCCCGTCTTGCAAAAGCAAGTATTTCAAAGATAGTTATCGAGCGTACTTTAAAACTTATTACTGTTACGGTAAATACAGCACGTCCGGGTATTATTATTGGTAAAGGTGGTCAGGAAGTTGATAAGTTAAAAGAAGAATTAAAGAATATTACGAAGAAGGAGGTTCAGATTAATATTTTTGAAGTAAAACGACCTGAACTGGATTCAACAATTGTTGGTAATAATATTGCTCGTCAGATTGAAGGAAAAGTTTCTTATCGCAGAGCCATCAAAATGTCGATGGCATCCACCATGAGAATGGGTGCTGAAGGGATTAAGGTATTAATATCTGGTCGTTTGGGGGGAGCTGAGATGGCAAGGAATGAAACCTATAAAGAAGGAAGGATTCCTCTTCATACACTTCGAGCTGATATAGATTACGCCTTAAGTGAGGCGAATACAAAAGTTGGGGTCATTGGAATAAAAGTCTGGATATGCAACGGTGAAATTTTTGGGAAAAGGGATCTCGCACCCAATATTGGCA
>CAZKMG010000412.1:0-3596 GCA_964553465.1 uncultured Bacteroidaceae bacterium | reverse complement strand
TCAAAGGAATACCCAACGGCTTAAAGAGCTGGCATCAGAGTCGGAAACATAGCCAACCCCCGAGAAAATACATTCAGCTCCTTCTTTGACCTGAACCCTTATATAGGCTGTGTTTCCAGATAATTCAAACCCCTGGATTTCCTGGGGGATAGATCCGCAACTTTTATATTGCCCCTTAAAGAATCCGATATAGTTTTTGTTCTCCCTCCGATAGATTGAAACAAAACCATATTGTTCACCCATTATTACAAGACCAGCTCTTTCATTATCACAAATCCCCATGAATTTCAAATATGTGTTTGCTGTAAATGCAGGAGCCATAAATTTCTGGAGTAACAGGTTAGGAGCATACCACAAATTCGATTGTTCGATAATAACCCGCTGCGAATACAGGCGCAAAACACCAGGTCTTTCGGATAAGGAATACCAGGAATTCATTGGGTTTGCATGCCATTGCCACTGCATTCCTAGATCTGGATCTAAAAATTCGTCGCTGGTTTGCGGAACCATTGCATGATTATCCTTTCCTACATCAGGTTTATTCCATTCCATAACTGGTTCACCAATACCATCATTATCAATATCAAATCCCATTTCAGGCCAGCCGTTTTTCCATTGCACCGGTTGAAGATGAACTATTCTTCCATAGGGCCCGCGATCCTGGAAATGAATAAACCAGGATTCATTATTTTCGAGGATAACTAATCCACCCTGATGAGGTCCGTTAATTTCTGTCGTACCTTGATGCAGGACAGTCTGATACTCGTAAGGACCATAAATATTTTTTGAGCGAAGGGCAACCTGTGACCCTGTGCTAACGCCACCGATCGGAGCTAAAATATAATACCAACCATTTATTTTATACATCTTTGGGCCTTCCAGGACAGGTAGATTTTTACTATCCTCAACAATTATTTTTCCATTATCAAGCAGTCGGGTACCATCAGAACATACTCTATGAAGGATCAGTGGACCTGCACACCCTTTGCTTCGCACCCGGTAAGCATTTCCATCGTCATCCCACAGCGGGCAGGGATCCTCCCACAGTGGTGTAGCTATAACCAGGTGTCCACTCCATGGGCCGGTAATTTCATCCGCATTAAACATAAAAAGTCCGTCGGTAGGAGTACAAACATATACCCAGAATTTTCCTGCATGGTATCGGAGACTTGGAGCCCAGCTTCCCTCTCCATGCTGAGGTAAATTGTATTTCTGCAGAAACAAAGAATCATATACATGCCCGTTAATACTCCAGTTTACAAGATCTTTTGAATGTAAAATTGGTATTCCAGGCATACAATTAAAACTGGATGAAATCATATAAAAGTTCTCACCAACCCTGATTACATCAGGATCTGAATAATCGGCAAAAAGAATAGGGTTTTTATATTTCCCGTTTCCCAGGTCTGCTATCCACGGCTGGGCAGCAACCAGTACCGACGATAATAAAATACTTAAATGGATAAGTATTCTTTTAATGAAAAGGTGTTTCATTTTTCTTGAATTAAAATCATATGTAAGTATCCTTAACCTGGAAATGAAGATGTGTAAAAATTATAAAATATTTGTATAAAAGCATCTTTATTTCGCTTAGCTATCCTGATTGACCATTCAACTTGCACCATTGTATTATAAAAACCAATAAATTTAATAGATTAATTCAATGGATTTTAAACTTTGATTAAATTTTCTAATTCATTCAAATCAATTGAATTTTGAAAAAATTCTCCAAACCAACGTATGCAGCGATTTGCATTCAAAGGGATACCGATAGCCGGAATATTATATTTTCGACATTTGCGCAATCCCTGGATTAATTCAGGAATACAAGCTATTCCGAGCACCGCAAAGGATTGCAACTGGTCAAGGTTTTTTTTAGCCAGCTGTTTTAAATCTGCGCCCATCCATATAAAGGATTCAATATTATGTTTTTTGATAATAAGACTTGCAGTGTTTTGAAAACAATTTTTTGAACAGTGTTTACACTGGTAATCATCACCATTTTGAGCAGCTTTGCTATCTACAGAAAAATCCTGTAAGCAATAGGGTTGAAGAGAAATTTTCCGGGCTGCTTCCTTGAATAAGCCTGCATTCAAACGGTTAGTAAGTTCAATTTCAACCATATACAGGTGATATTGTTCAGGAGTGGTGCTAAGAGTCCTGTCCCATAGTTTAGATATGGACAACTGTTTTAAGTGCTCTTTAGTTTTAAATGTATATTTATTTAGATATGGGGTTATCAGGTTCAACCATTCTGATATCAGCATGTCAGGAACAGGATTTTTTATTATTTTCCGTAAAAACCGTTTTTTTGTTGAGTAGGTATTCATGGTTTTTATTACCAGGAGAATATCTGGTGTTTTTTCGAGGATTTTATCGGTCAATTCCCTGATTGTATTAAAATATTCACTGGTAGCGTTTGAATCTCCAAAAAGCGTATAAGTTTTTCCTTCCACATGTGAATATTTCAATACTTTTTTTTTCATCATAATATAATTGAAAAAACACTTGCCAGGTTAATGCAAATATGAAACAGAAAAATTGTTATTCTATTATCATTTTGTCCCCTGGTTTTAGAATATGGTACCTTTCACGCAAAGGTTGGGATAAACGTATCTTTACTTCATCCGGATAGCCCTTAGTCCAGAACCGGTTAGATTCATTAACAATCATGGTGCTGTGATGTTGGGGAAAAATATAATCCGGATCCAGGGCATTGATTAGAATAACTGAAGGTTCAATATAGGTATTATGCTCTGTTGGTGAAAAAAATAGTACGTTCACCTTCTTTAGCATCAGCTGGTCCTGAAGTAAATAGGAATCACCAGGTTGAAAAAAAGTTTTACCGTTGATAGTGAGCAAGTACCCGCAATCCTGGAGGTTTGCCTCATAATAGATAGCAAAATTAGCATGTCCATGAATGGCCCTGATGGGATTTACATGAATCCCTTTTACTTCAAATGGCTCCCTGGGTTTGGAGATAATAATCCGGGAATCAGGTATCCCGAGCTCTCTGGCCACAGGGAGACAACTTTCAGGCATAACGAAAAGGCACGATGATTTTTCAAGTAATATGCGGGAATTATTTTGGTTGAAATGGTCGTCGTGAGCATGAGTAATGAAAGAAATGTCAAGAACCTCGGCTAATTCCTCAGCAGTAACCGGTACTGGTGATATACGACCAGTATTTTCAAGGTAAAGATCTGTTGCAACAACCAGGTCTCCGGATTTGATGATCCAGCTATTATGGCCTGCCCACCATACTGCAGTTCCTTTGTTATGCATTTTGATCTGATCAATCATCCGTTCATTTTGGCCCATCAAAGGAACAAACATGGTTGCCATTAGAATCGCAAGAATATTTTTTTTCATAGACAGGTATCAATTTAATTTATTATTATAAGGATATAATACCAATTCAGGATTTTCAGTTTAATGATGATGGTTTCTATAAAAATAGAGATTTTCGTACAATGAATAGACGTATATTCCAAAAAGCTTATGAAATTCACCTCGACATTATTCGATAAATAAAATTGCATCCTGCCATCCTTCAGGCATAGGCATGGCTGACCGTTTTGGCTGGGGCGTGGCAC
>CAZKMG010000411.1:0-3600 GCA_964553465.1 uncultured Bacteroidaceae bacterium | reverse complement strand
ACGCGTGTCGCTTTTTCTTCAATAAATCTTTCAGTTTTGGTCAGAGCATGCTCAATTCCTTCAAATCCAGAATCAGACTGATCTTTGATTGATTTCTTCGACATTGCGTTTAACTATTTTTGAGTGTTTTTTTGCAACCGCAAATGTAATGGTTTTTTATTATAATAAATAAATTATTGAAGATTATTCTACGCTAATTAATAGTCCTGCAATGAATTCACAAATTTGTTTTTCTTACCTTTATACCTTCATTGTAATGGATTATGTATTTAAAAAAACTTTCTCTGTTAAATTTTAAGAATTACAAAGAAATTGAAATAACATTCAGTGAAAGAATTAATTGTTTCGTTGGAAATAATGGTGTAGGTAAGACAAACCTTCTGGATGCAATACATTACCTGTCTTTAGCTAAAAGCTATTTTAATTCCATTGATAGCCAGAATATTTTACATAAAGAAGAATTCTCTGTAATTCGTGGAGAATTTATAAAAAAGGAAAAAACAGAAGACATTCATTGTACCATTCACAGGGGTAAAAGAAAACATCTTAAAAGGAATAAAAAAGAGTATGACCGAATTTCCGACCATATTGGTCTTTTCCCATTGGTCATGATCTCACCTGCAGATAGCAGTCTGATTCAAGAAGGTGGAGAGGAAAGAAGAAAATTTATTAATAGTGTAATCGCACAGTATGATAAGAAATACCTGGATTTTGTAATCAAATATAATCGTGCTCTGACACAACGAAATGTTCTTTTAAAGAATATAAAAACCAACGAAACTTTGGACAGAGACCTTTTATCCGCATGGGATGACCAGTTAATAGTTTTTGGTGATAAAATTTTTCAAATAAGACAAGATTTCATTGCAAAACTTTTGCCTGTTTTCAGTGAATTTTACAATTACATTTCTGATAAAAAGGAAGACGTTAACTTAATATATCAAAGTCAACTTTTTAATTATAATATGACTGAGCTACTTGATCGCTCATATAGAAAAGATATTATACTTCAATATACCACTGCGGGAATCCATAAAGATGACCTGAGTATGAATCTGGGGAATTATTCTTTGAAAAAAGTTGGTTCTCAGGGACAACAGAAAACTTTTCTCGTAGCCTTGAAACTTGCTAAATTTGATTTTATTAAGAAAATTACAAACATAAATCCTATTCTTCTCCTTGACGATGTTTTTGATAAATTTGATACCTTGAGAGTTGAAAAGATTATCCATCTTGTAGCTGATAATAACTTCGGACAGATTTTTATTACAGATACCAATGAATCTCATCTCAAATCAATATTATCTCAGATAAAAATTAATCACAGTATATTTTATATATCTGAAAAACAAAATATTACAATTGAGCCATGAGAATTAAGCAGACCCAGAATATTAAGGAAATTATTACTGTTATTTTACAACAAAATAACCTTGAGGGGAAGCTTGCTGAAGTCAGGCTAATCCGTGCATGGGAAGAATTACTTGGAAAGACTATTGCCCGTTATACTAAGCGTTTATATATTAAAAATAAAATCCTTTACGTGAGTGTTAGCTCTTCAGTTGTAAGAAATGAACTATTGCTTATACGAGATGAATTAATGAAAAAGTTGAACGAGACTGCAGGAAATGAAATCATCCACAAAATAATCCTTAAATAATGTTGAGGAAATATGTCAGTATTGACTTATTTCAAGTGTCAATTAAAAATCTTTTCCAATAATGCTCAGCGATATCTTTTAAATGCTCATTGATATCTGTTATCTATCATTCTTAATCTGAGTAAACCGATCTATTTAAAACCTTTCAATTTTGGAGAAGAAAAAGTCACATTCAATCACGGCATTTATATCGCTATCGGATCCATGTACAGCATTTTCCTGTATAGATCGGGCATAAAGTTTTCTGATAGTACCTTCTTCGGCTTTGGATGGATCAGTGGCACCAATGAGCTTACGGTATTCCTCAACAGCATTCTCTTTTTCAAGTATAGCGACAACAATTGGACCGGATGCCATATATCCCACTAACTCATTATAAAAGGATTTCAATTTGTGAACGGCATAAAAATCTTCTGCTTGTTTGATTGTTAAACGAATTAATTTCATTGCCTTAATATTAAACCCATTACGGATAATCATTTCAAGAATTGAACCAATATGATTGTCTGAAACAGCTTCTGGTTTAATAATCGTGAAAGTTATATTTCCTGTCATACCTGATTGATTTATGATTGCCACGAAGATATTAAATATTCCGCTTCAGATATGGTCAAAATAAATTTTATCTTTGAAAAAAATTCAAAAAAATTAGCCTTGATAAACTTAAATAAGGAAAAAATAAAAAGGTTGCAAGACCTGATTAATGATTCTAATAGCGTTTTAATCACTACGCATCAAAATGCTGATGGTGATGCTATTGGATCCAGCCTTGCATTTGCATTGGTTTTAAGTAAATTAGGTAAAAATGTTAATGTCATTACTCCGGATGATTACCCTCAATATCTAAAGTGGATGAAAGGCACGGAGATGATACATGTATTTAACCAGGATGAAAAACTGAGCCGTTTAATAGCATCCAGAGCAGATCTTATTTTTGCCATCGATTATAATGATCCCAAACGGTTAGCAAGTGCATCATATTTGGTCAAACTCCCAAATATACCTAAAGTCCTTATCGATCACCATCCTAATCCCAAAGATTTTACTGACTTATCATTAGTGAAAACCGACCTGGGATCATCTGCAGAATTAATATATTATATTATAAGAGATCTTAAATTTACTAAATACATAGATATTGATGTTACAGAAGCAATATTTACAGGTATTATGACTGATACGGGATGTTTTAGTTATTCTTGCTCTTACCCTGAAGTTTACGAAGTAATGGCCGAGTTAATGAAATATGGTATTAATAAAGATTTAATATATTCTAAGATATACAACAACTTTTCAGAAAACCGGATGAAACTAATGGGATATTGCCTGAATGAAAAAATGGTGATCGTAAAACCTTTTCATGTAGCTTACATAAGTGTTACTCGTGATGAATTAAAGAGATTTTCTCATGAAATAGGTGATACTGAAGGTTTTGTGAATTTACCCTTTACAATAAAAGGAATACGTTTAACCGCATTATTTGTTGAAAAAGATGATCATGTTAAGATATCCTTCAGGTCAAAGAATAATTTCTCTGTTAACGAGTTTTCTTCAAAGCATTTCATGGGCGGAGGTCATATACATGCAGCTGGAGCTGAATGGAAACTACCGATGACTGATGCAATAGACCGATTTATCGGACTTTTATCTCAATATAAGAACTGGTTATTATGAATTTAATATATTCTATATCATTATTCCTATTTATTTTAATTTCTTCCTGTGTCAGTAATGTTCAGGAGGATCCTCCTGATATTAACCTTGAACGAAACAAAAAGAAGGAGGCATTTATTAAGCTGAATAAATATATTGCCAGGAGGAACCAGGATCTTATTGAAAGATTTGTTGATCGCACTGGATGGAATATGAAATCGACTGGTACTGGATTATGGTATGGTATTATCAAACCCGGAAATGGAAAAAAGGTTTCAACCAATGAT
>CAZKMG010000410.1:0-3608 GCA_964553465.1 uncultured Bacteroidaceae bacterium | reverse complement strand
TAATTCAGGAAGTTATGACAGTGATGAAGTGGCACAGTTATATGTAAGTTTCCCCGGCTCTGGAGTGGAGCGGCCTATTATGTCACTGAAGGGATTCAAACGGGAATTTGTGAAAAAGGGAGAAACAGTGCATGTAACTATTCCCCTGAAAGCTGAAGACATTAATTACTGGGAAGCCCAGTCGAAAAAATGGACACTTGAACCAGGAAAGCTTGATTTCTTTATCGGGTCTTCATCTAATGATATCAGGTTAAGGGGAGAGATTATCGTAAAATAAAAAAATTTTGAAAAGATAAGTACTTTTATAAAAGTTTGTGGATTAATCTTTTACAAATACTCACTTTATTCAATCCAATGGAAGATAATTTGTGCAAATGAAAAAATTTCTATTCGCAATAACCTGGGAAAGGTGTTCCGAGTCACTGGATTTAAATAAGTATGACAAAAACAGGTACATATTTCATCATAATTAATAACACTAATGAAATCTAGAGCCTTGCATATTTTATGCTTGTCGGCCATATTTTTTTTATTCATGATTGTTCGATAGCACAAATAAAAGTTAGTGATAAACTTACTCCGGCAGGCAGGGGTAAAGTGAAGATTGAAGGATATTTAGGCAAAAAATTGGATTCATGTATAATAAACGGTATCATGGCTGCTGACTATTCATTGTACTGTGTCCCATTTAAAGTTCATAATGATGATCCAAGAGGCTGGCGGGGTGAATTTTGGGGGAAATGGTTTACTTCAGCTGCTTTAGCATATAGCTATCAGCCAACAGCACAACATATAAACATTCTTGATAAAGCTGTTAGCGAACTCTTAGTCGGGCAGGAAATGAACGGTCGTTTAAGCAGTTACAAAAATGATTTTGGATACTGGGACATATGGGGTCGAAAATATGCATTACTTGGATTGATAGCTTATTATGATCAGACCGGTGATAAAAAAGCGTTGATGGCCGCATCCCGGTCGGCCGATAATATAATTGATATTGCTGGTCCCGGCAAAACTAAATTGACAGAAACTGGACTTAGCTTGCTTGAAGGTCTCTCATCCAACTCGATACTTGAACCAATCGTTCTTTTGTATGAAAGAACCAACAATAAAAAATATCTGGATTTTGCTAAATATTTGGTTTCTCTCTGGAGTGAACCTAATGCATATAATCCCAGAGGGCAGAAATTGATTGAAGATGCAATGAACGGGGCTGATCCCATTCATATATCATCACCAAAGGGATACGAACAAATGTCTTGCTATGAGGGTATTTGCGAACTTTATCGGGCAACAGGGGACAAGAAATACTTCGATGCATTGGTGACATACGCAAACAATGTGCTTAAAAAAGAAATTATGATAGTCGGTTCCGGATCGAGTGGTGAATTATGGTGCGATGGTGCGAATCGTCAGACTGAATTTTTGGAACAACCGATGGAAACATGCGTAACTGCAACATGGATGAAGTTTTGCTACCAATTGCTTCGCATAACGGGTAATCCTGTTTGGGCAGATGAAATGGAAATCACCCTGTATAATGCTTTGTTAGGAGCTATGACCCTAAACGGTAAATGGTGGGCATATTTTTCACCCCTGGCCGGAGAACGTATGCCAAGTCCGGTACAGGTACCTTCTGTCAATTCTAGTTGTTGTGTAGTGAATGGTCCACGTGGATTAATGACTGTACCTGCCTGGTCGGTCATGGGAAGTGAATTGGGACCGGTTGTAAATTTGTATGCTCAAGGTATATATTCATTCGATGCCGGAAAAGGAAACATATCAAGGCTTGTACAGGAAACAAATTATCCTGAATCTGATAGCATATCCATTGAACTGCAGCAGGAAAAGCCACTGTCTTATACTATTTCATTGAGGATTCCAAGCTGGAGCAAACAAACAAAGCTCAGCGTCAATGGTGAAAGCATACCGGTAACACCAGGCACATATGTTAAAATTACCCGTAGATGGAAAGACAAAGACAAGATAAAATTGAAACTGGATTTGAGAGGCCGTGTAATTACAGCCCCAGGTAGCGTAAATCATAAGGCAATTATCAGAGGGCCTGTTGTTCTTGCATTGGACAGCCGTTTAGTGCAAGAAGAAACGAAAAACCTATGGTTGCTTCCTGACAATATAAGATGGCATTACGATAAACAGTTTAATACGAATTATGTGCTGCTCGATTCTGTCATTAACCATGATACTAATGATATTTATATCGAATTAAAGCCATCGTCAGCCAAACCAGAAGGCATATGGATGGCATTTGAAACTCCATTTTTATACAGGCCAACTCATTTTTTTAATCATGCTATTCAAAATTTGACAATATGCGATTATGCATCGGCAGGTAACCAATATACCAGCGAAAATCTTTTTCGGGTCTGGATACCACAACCAATATATATGAACGATATTTTCCCAAAGAATACATGGCACCTGCTTTTTTATGAGGGGAATAAACGACCTGGAATGCCGAAATAGATTGATATCCAGGCGAGTCTATTTGATAAAATTTCAGATACTTGATTCATGATTTAACATTAATTCAAGGTTTTTATATAATCAGACTTAAACATCTCGATAAAAATCCTGCTACAGGAATGTGATGATTTAATATTAATTTGATACTTATTTACGAAAAAAGATATATTTAATTAATATTGCATTTATTTATGCCGGATTTTATTCTGAAAATAGAAATTTATTTAAAGATCTGAAATCAGAAAGACAGGGTTATAAAATCTAATCTGTATAATGAATTCGAAACAAAGATTCAAGGCATCTCTGCAACATAAGGATACCGGTAAAATTGTGGTTGATTTCGGAGCCACGGCTGTAACAGGAATACATGTTCTGGCCATCGAAAATCTTAGAAAGCATTATTCCCTGCCCTCAAGACCGGTTAAAGTCACAGAACCTTACCAGATGCTTGGTGAGATAGAACAAGACCTGGCTGAAATTATCGGGGTAGATATCAAAGGTGCATACGCCCGGACTAATATTTTCGGTATCGAAAATACAGGATTTAAGGAGTTCAAAACATTCTGGGGACAGGAAGTGCTTGTTCCAGGAGACTTTCAGACAAAACATGATGAAAACGGCGATTTGCTTATTTACCCTGAAGGGGATACTACGGTGGCTCCCTGTGCCAAAATGCCTAAAACGGGATATTTTTTTGATTCTTTGATACGGCAGCAGGCTCTGGAAGAGGATAAACTTGATCCAGAGAATAACCTGGAAGAATTTAAATTATTAAGCCAGGCTGATATTGATCACTGGAAAAAGGTTATTGAGCAGGTTAAAAATACAGACAAGGGGATCATTGCCAATTTCGGAGGGCTTGCATTAGGCGATATAGCTTTGGTGCCGGCTCTTTTTATGAAAAATCCCAAAGGTATCCGTGATGTATCCGAGTGGTATATGTCAACCCTGATACGCCAGGATTATGTTCATGAGGTGTTCACAAAACAAACTGAAATAGCGCTGAAAAACCTCAGGACTTTTAAAGAGATTGCGGGAGAAGTTGTGGATGCAATTTTTATTTGTGGAACGGATTTTGGAACGCAGGATTCACTCTTTTGCGATGAGGGTACTTTCAGGTC
>CAZKMG010000409.1:0-3610 GCA_964553465.1 uncultured Bacteroidaceae bacterium | reverse complement strand
CACAAACAGTATGTTTTTCATTGTGCATTTTCAGAGTAACCGTTGCAGTTGGAATTGTACCTTTCCCGCTTAAGACTTGCAATTCAACAAGTGAAATGGGTCTGTCTTCCTGTTTCACTTCTTTTCCAGCAAGAATTTTCAAATCCTCATCAGTTATATCTTTTTTGCTGTCTGCGAGAGTTAAGAATTCATTATATATATTATCAAGATGTTCTTTAGTGAATTTAAATCCTAATTTTTCAAGCCGGTGCTTCAACGCAGCTCTTCCACTGCGTGCAGTGAGGATGATGGAAGATTCACTCACACCAACCATTTTCGGATTAATTATTTCGTAATTCTCCCTATTCTTAAGGACGCCATCCTGATGAATTCCGGAGGAGTGAGCAAATGCATTGCGGCCGACAATTGCTTTATTTGGCTGAACAGGCATGCGCATAAGCGTTGATACTAACCGGCTTGTTTTATATATTTTTTTGGAATCAATGTTAGTAATTAAATTCAGATGCTTTCTGCTCTTGAGTATCATAACCACTTCTTCGAGAGAAGTATTTCCTGCTCTTTCACCAATACCGTTGACAGTTACTTCAATCTGTCTTGCTCCGTTTATGACTCCTGACAGAGTATTTGCTGTTGCCATTCCAAGGTCGTTATGACAATGAGTGGAGATGATTATATCATCGATACCGGGCACATGATCTTTCAAATACTTAATTTTTTTCCCAAATTCCTCAGGAAGAGCATATCCTGTTGTGTCAGGGATATTAATAACAGTAGCACCAGCCTTGATAACTTCTTCCACCACTCTCGCCAGAAATTTATTTTCTGTTCTCCCTGCATCCTCAGCATAAAATTCCACATCATCAACTAAATTTCTTGCATACCTCACAGCTTCAGTGGCTCTTTGAATTATTTCTTCTGGGTTACTGTTCAACTTATGGTAAATGTGATAATAGGATGTTCCTATTCCTGTATGAATCCTCCCCCTTGTTGCAAATTTAAGTGACTCTGCGGCTACGTCAATATCTCCTTTAACAGCCCTTGTAAGCGCACAAATTATTGGACTTGTTACAGCTTTGGAAATTTCAACCACTGAATTAAAATCACCGGGGCTGGAAATTGGGAACCCTGCTTCAATTATATCTACTCCAAGAGACTCAAGTGCTTTTGCTATCTCAATTTTCTCTACTGTATTCAACTGACAGCCAGGGACTTGTTCTCCATCCCTCAGCGTAGTATCAAAAACATAAACCCTATCTTTTGCCATGTTATTAAATTTAAATAAAAGTACCGGTATAGCATCTGCCAATGATTACTCCCGATATAAAAAACATATTCATATAAAAAAGATAATAAAACAAAAAACTATTAAATATTTTTTATAATAAACCAAAGCATACAAAAGTATATATAATCAGTGCTCTGGATATTAGTATTCTTGAAATATTTTATCTTTATAGTGACGATACACTGATTTACTTTCTATTTAAAAGACAAAGCTAAATAATTTTCGGGAACTTATAACAAGTAGTATCTCTTGGTGATGACAAAAATATAAATGGATAATCCCTGATATCTGTAATTTGCTGAAATGTCTATGTATTGAATTCATTCCTTAATTGCCCAACCCATGTTATCACCCGGTCTTTATTTTTTGAACCCTGATTTTCATAGTCAATAGCCAGCCCCATGAATTTATCACCCCTTTTTGCTTTTGAGCTTTCAAAAGTATATCCTTCCAGAGAAGTAAATCCAATCAAGGTCGCACCTCTTTCTTCCAGAATTTCACCCAGGATGCCTACCCCATCAATAAAATTTTCACTATAGTTTTTTTGATCACCGAGACCAAAAATAGCAATTTTTTTCCCTTGAAGGTCCATATCTTCAAGGTCAGGAACAAATTCATCCCAATAATTAGGCAATTCTCCATCAAACCAAGTAGGAACGCCAATAATTATGTTTTCATAAGAAAGAAATTTTTCGGCTGTGATTTTTTCAGCATTAATCAGTTCAACATCTTCTTCACCAAATGCTTCTTTAATTCTCTCAGCTATTTTACTAGTTTTAACAGTATTGAAACTATAAATAATTGCTATTTTCTTCATAACTAGGAATTTAATATTTTAGTAAGTCAATAGCAGCAATCATAATTTTATCTTTATTTGGAAGAATAGCTTTTTCCAGGATACGGCTAAAGCCAACAGGTGTAAATGCAGATCCTACTCGTCTTACAGGTCCGTCGAGATATTCAAATGCATTTTCATTAATAAGAGACGCAACTTCTCCTCCAAAACCACCAAAAACCTTATCCTCGTGTACTATCAGAACTTTACCAGTTTTTTTGGAAGTCCGAATTATAGCCTCTTCATCCAATGGACTTAATGACCTAAGATCCAGCACTTCAACGTTTGCATTATGATCTTTGCTAAGAATTTCAGCGGCTTGAAGACACATAATAACAGTATTACCATAAGTAATTATACTTAGATCTGTCCCTTCCCTTCTAAGCCTTGCTTTTCCAAATGGAACTTCGAAATCATCAGGAATTGGTGCTGCAGTTCTAGGACTATTGTATAGAGCTTTCGGTTCAAGGAACAATGTAAGACCTTCAGACCGGATGGATGTTCGAAGCAGACCTGCTGCATCATCAGCAAAAGCAGGATATACAACGCGGATTCCGGGTAGTGTGGTTAAAGCACCTTCTATAGTTTGGGAATGATATAAACCTCCTCCTATGTAACCCCCAGAAGCAAGCCGAACGGTTACATTGGGTGAAAATTGACCATTCGATCGCCAATAATCATGAGATGAGTCAACAAGTTGCTCCATTGCCGGCCAGAAATAATCGGCAAATTCAGCACCTTCAACAACTACCCTGATTTTCGGATTAAATCTAGACATTCCATTTGCGGTCCCAAGGATATAATCTTCAGCAATAGGTGCATTAAAAACCCTTTCTATCCCGAACTCCTGTTGCATTCCTTTAGTAACATTAAAAATTCCTCCTTTATCTTTATTTGCTATATCTTGTCCCCAGATATATGTATCTGGATTGTAGCGGAATTCTGCTTTTAAAGTTTCATTTATACCCTCGATTAACTTTTTTGGTTCCCCTTGGTAATTATGCACTCCTTCGGGGTATTTTTCTGATAAATATGGTTCAGGAATTACAAAATTGAAGATAGATGCAGGGTCAGGGTCAGGAGCTGCCATGGCTGTTTTATGAGCATTTTTAACAATATCCATAGTAACATTTTCAATATCCGATAGTTCTGCATCAGTGAACCGGTTATATCTGAGTAATAATCGTTTAAATTTCGCCAATGGGTCATACTCAAAAATATAATTCAATTCATAGTCATCCCTATATAGTTCATGCTTGTCAGAATTGGAATGAGAGTGTATTCTGATACAATTAGCATGCACGATAACGGGATACTCATAATTTTCAATCCACTCTTTAGCTTCAAATAGAGTATTCATCGAATCAAAAACATCTTTTCCATTACAATGAAAAATCTTGAGATTTTTAAAACCTGAAAAATTATTAGCAACCTTCCGATTAGCTGTCTGATCTCTTTTTGGAACAGAAATACCATATCCATTATCCTGC
>CAZKMG010000408.1:0-3632 GCA_964553465.1 uncultured Bacteroidaceae bacterium | reverse complement strand
GGCAGTAGGCAGTCTGCAGTCTGCAGTCGGTTTTTGAATGAAGCCTGGGATCGTTATTTTATTACGACGATTAACAAATTTACAGGTGGGATACTAGTAGGATCGAAATACAGACTATGGTCTATGGTCTATGGTCTGCATGCAGTGGCAGTGGCAGGGGGCAGTCGGTTTAAATGATTAGGATTCACCGATCACGATTCACGGATAACGCAACGAATAAAATTAAATAAATTAAAACATACCACAATGAAAATTAAATTCCACTGGAAAAGAAGTTTACGCAAAATTATACCCGCTCTAATCATTATGGTGGTAGTAATGCCTTGCCATGGCGTGAGTTCAGACCATTTAAGATCTTCATCGGACGCAAACAGGAACATGTCTCAACAGAAAACGCAATATGTTGTATTCAAATTTGATGATCTTAGTGAAACTAATTGGAAAACATGGAAGATAATAACCGATATAATAATTAAAAAAGATGTCACTGCAGAAATAGGTCTGTTTGTCAGATCTCTTACCCTGGGAGATGCTGATTACCTGGCATATGTCCAGAGCCTGGTTGATGACCCGAAACACTTTGAAATATGGTTGCATGGCTGGACAGGCGAACCCAAAGAGTTCTTCGAGACCGACTATGACACTCAACTGGATCATTTTCACAAAGCAAGGACAACAATGCTGATGAAATACGATTATATCCTGAGAAGCTATGGAGACCACTATTGGGGAGGAAATCAAAACACTGTCAGGGTTGTTAATGAAGATCCCTTTATTAAAGGCTGGATTCACTATAATCCCAGGAGGGAAAAAGTTGCCGGGCTGAAACCGGAGAAACACTTGATGTATAGAAGGGTAAATATGGAACCTGCTACCGCGGTTGTGTCATACAAGAAGTACCTTTCTGACTGGTCAAGATTTAATGCAGATACACTTGACTATGTATCGCTACAAGGACATCCCTGGGGTTACAGAACCGATTCACTTCAAACCGAGTTCACCAAAATTGTTGATGATCTTATTGCCAAAGGAGTAACATTCACCCATTATAGCGTTTATAACCGGATAATTAAAGGCTATTCAACGGATAATACTCCTCCCTCAGTCCCGCAGGGATTAAAGGCCTCTAGGACCGATGATAACCATGTAAGCCTGAAATGGGAAGCTTCGTCTGACGACCAGAGCGGAGTGGATTGCTATAAAATATACCGTGACGGGATTTGTATTGATCTTTCAGCAGTCCCATCCTTTAGCGACTCCGTAAAAGGCAGTCACACTTACCAGGTCGCAGCCGTTAATAACAATGACCTTGTTTCAGCAAAGTCTTCCGCAATTAAACTCTGAACAGGTCCTGATTTTAAGGAAAAAAGTGAAATTGCTGGATGTTTCTTATGATGTTTTTTGGGAGCAGACGTTTCATTGAGATAAAGAAATACAGACTGAGGACTGGGGACTGCAGACTGTAGACTGTGAACTTTGTACTGGGAAAAGTGGGCAGTAGCAGCGGCAGGAAGCAGTGGCAGGAGACTGTCGGCAGTCGGCAGTTGGTTTATGGATGAAGTTTAGGAACTCTGCTCCTTAAGAATGATAATAACATTTTAAAGGGTTATATTATAAGTATCTCTGTACCGACTGCAGACTGGGGACTGGGGACTGTAGACTGTATACTGAAGCCTGTGGACTGGAAAAAGTTGTTTTCTAAGAAAAATAGCCCTTGATCACTACCAAACATATCTGTCAAAAAATATTTATCCAAACCCTAATAAAAATATATCTTTGTAATCTCAACAGGCATTTCCTCGTTAAGCCTAAACTACATTTTGCGTTGATTTAATAGAATTATCATTTTTAAAACTCATATCTATGCAAGATTTTGAATTTTATAATCCAGTTAAAATACTATTCGGGAAGGAT
Organism: uncultured Bacteroidaceae bacterium; assembly: GCA_964553465.1. Taxonomy (GTDB): domain Bacteria; phylum Bacteroidota; class Bacteroidia; order Bacteroidales; genus CAZKMG01. The sequence continues at coordinate 1,718 of CAZKMG010000408.1, read as the reverse complement.
CAAATATCAAAAATTAGTGATCTAGTACCTGCTGATAAAAAAGTATTGTTGCTTTATGGCGGTGGAAGTATTTTTAAGAATGGAGTTTACAATAAGGTGAGTAAAGCGCTTAAGGAACATGATGTAATTGAATTTGGCGGTATAGAGCCCAATCCTTCTTATGAAACATCGATGAAGGCAGTAGAGGTCATTAAAGATCAGAACATTGAATTTCTTTTGGCTGTTGGAGGAGGTTCAGCCATTGATGCCACCAAATTCATTGCTGCGGCTGCCCTTTATACTGACGGTGACCCCTGGAGGATACTTTCTGATAAAGTACCTGTCACAGCTTCACTCCCCATTGGCGTAGTACTTACACTTCCAGCGACGGGCACTGAGATGAATAAAAATTCTGTTATCAGCAGAAAATCAACCAATGAAAAACTAGCTTTTTCATCCACGTTGTCATATCCTCAATTTTCAATACTCCTTCCTGATGCAGCAGGTTCACTTCCCCCGAATCAGGTTGCAAACGGGATTGTCGATGCCTTTGTTCACGTGATCGAGCAATATCTTACCTATCCTGTGAATGCCCCACTCCAGGACCGCTTTGCCGAGGCGATCCTTATAACCCTTATTGAAGAAGGGCCAAAAGCATATGCAAATCCTGCCGACTATGATGCCATGGCAAACTTAATGTGGAGTGCCACAATGGCGCTTAATGGCCTGATCCAATGTGGTGTTCCTGATGACTGGTCGATACACAACATTGGGCATGAACTCACCGCTTTCCACGGAATTGACCACGCAAGAACCCTTGCAATAGTGCTGCCAGGTTTATGGAAAGCGCTTAAAGTTGAAAAAAAGGAGAAATTATTACAATATGCCGAGAGAGTTTGGAAAATCTATGAAGGAAATGAAGATGAAAAGATACATCGTGCTATTGAAAGAACTGCTGAATTTTTCGAATCTTTAGGTATCAGGACACGATTGGCCGACTATGGTATCCATTATGAAACTATTGATCGGATCGTTACAAGGTTTGAAAAAAGAAATTGGGTTAAATTAGGCGATAGGGAACTTATAACTCCTTCTGTGGTAAGAGAAATCCTCGAGCATCAGCTCTAATCGGTCATACTTTATAAATGATTATAACTCTACAATTAATTATTAACTTGTGTTGACAACAACCCAAGGCTTCCATTGCTCACTAAATAGGTAAAATGAATTTTTCAAAGGATCTTCCTTAAGATATCACTTAATAAATCCCACATTCAGGATGGAATGCTAAAACAGGGATTAAAACATAGTAGTATAGATCTCCAACAATACTTAACCATTCAAGTGTAAATGACCTTGTTGGTGTAAAAGGATTTATATCTGAATTCCGCTTCACTCTTCAATTATAAAAAGATTAACTTTATATTTTCAACTCTATTGAAATGAATAGAAATGTCAATTTGTTGCTTCTCCTGGCAACGACACTAATCATTGATAATTTTACACAAAATCTTCCGGGACAATCTGTAGAAACTATTATACAGACGGGTCACTATGGTGGAGTAACCGCTGTGAGCTACAGTGCCGACGGCAATTTTTTTGTAACCGGTAGCACCGATAAGACCATCAAGCTATGGAGAAGTTCTGATGGTAAGGAAGTACGATGCTATCGGGGTAACACTGCATCCATTTCGTATGTTGAGATAAATCCACAAGGAACTGCTATTCTGTCTTTAAAT
>CAZKMG010000407.1:0-3666 GCA_964553465.1 uncultured Bacteroidaceae bacterium | reverse complement strand
GAAGTAATTGGCATATTTAAGGCTTATTGTACTCGCGTAGGAAGTGGCCCCTTCCCCACTGAACTCCTTGATAAAACAGGTGAAAGTCTTCGTTCTATCGGGCATGAATTTGGAGCAACTACAGGACGTCCCCGACGTTGTGGATGGATTGATCTTGTTGCGCTTAAATATAGTATTATGCTTAATGGAGTTACCAGACTCGTGATGACAAAAGCAGATGTGCTTGACAGTTTTGATAAGATTTTTGCCGCCACCGCATATAAACTAAATGGTGTAACTATTAAAGAATTCCCTTTTCTACTCGATGAAAACCTCAAACCTGTTTACACTGAAATAAAAGGATGGAAAACTGACTTATCCAGAATTCGTAATCAGAGTGATTTCCCGGAAGAACTTAATAATTATATCTCATTCCTTGAAAATGAGCTTCACGTCCCAATCGCTTTTGTAGGCGTTGGACCTGATCGCACACAAATTATTAAAATAAAGTAATTACCAGTATTAATTATTGTATTAATTTACTCTGCGTAGTTTGTGTACAAATCATTAAAGATTTAAAACGAGGGTCTTACATCTAATTAATAAGTGCTCGCTTTTTGCAGGTTTACAGTTTAGCTTTTAATATTAGGTAATTCCAAACCGAATCCTGATTTCTTATCTTCCCTCAGTAAAAGGAAGGCAAAAAGCACTCCTAAAATCCCAATAAAGGCTAACATCAGAACAGGATTAGTATAGTTATACACCAGACTTCCATTTTTCATAGTTACAGGTGTAACTCCCGGATTGGAAATATCAAGAACCTTCCCAATAAGTATAGGGAAAGCCCACAATCCGAGGTTCTGAACAGAAAACATTAGTCCATATGCAGAGCCTAACCTTTTCTCAGATACAATTTTAGTTACGGCAGGCCACATAGCTGCGGGAATTAATGAAAAAGCAACGCCCAGCAGGAACATTGGAATGTATGGATTAATTCTTGTCAGAGAAAACATCAGATGAACAATAACCAGGAGAAGGGAACCAAAAACCATTAATGAAGCACTCCGGCCCCTTGTATCAGTATAAGTTCCGAATAATGGCGTAAATACGATTGTTCCAAAAGGCAGTATAGATACAATCCATCCTGCTTTCTCAATATCCATACCGAACTTATTGTAAAGCAAGTCGGGTGCATATTTTACAAATGGGAAAACGGCGCTATAGAAAGTCACACATAAAAGTGTAATATATATAAACGATTTATTAGTTATTATCTTTCCAAGATCTTTGATTCTGAATTTTTCAGCATCACCGCCAGATAAATCTATTGAAATTTGTTTATCCAGCCTGTTATCAAATATCATATATCCAATAAATGTAAGAAATCCAATTAATAATAATAGTGTTCCAAACCAAATTGCAATAGTCCAATTACCCAACGGATCAGCTAATTTTGGAGAGATGATCATGGCTGCAGCTTGCCCTAACCGTCCAAAAGCAAGGTTCATCCCCAAAGCCAATGCAAGTTCTTTTCCGGTGAACCATTTTACAATTGCTTTTGTAAATACAACAATACTTGTTTCAGCACCAAGCCCAAACAGAAAAAAACCAAATGACATCATTTTCAGGGAAGGTGAATATGAAGGTAAAAAGGAGTTCATAAAATTAAATCCTAGTCCATTATTCAGAAAATATTCAGTAGCCCCATAGGCTGTAATCGCAGCACCCAAAACCATGAAAACAGTGAATATGAAACCAGTAAATCGAATTCCCAATTTATCCAGGATGATTCCCCCAATAACAGCCATTAGCAAGAATACATTCGAAATACTATAGGTAGACATGAAAAAACCATAATCGCCTGAAGACCAAAAAAGTTTTTCCTGGACAAGACTTTTCAAAGGTGATAAGGCGTCGTAGAAATAATAATTGGCAAACATGGTTACGCTTATAAGAAGAAGCACCATCCATCTTATTATAGGGTTGTCGCGCATCAGACTCTTCATATAATCCTTATTTTATATTAATATGGCTCAAAATTAAAATTTTCGGTTGATAACAATGTATCTAAATGAACTTATTATTTGTCTTAACCAAGAATCCAATTGAGGTAATAAAAATCGAAACTCCTTCATATACTTCCTCCATCATACCTATAAGATATTTTCAACATTTCTGTAATAATATACTTATTGTTCTGATCAGGGATTATGGCTTTTAAAAGCAACTTCAATTATAAGCCCAAGTACTTTTTATTTACATTAATAGAAATCCTTCTAACGCCCGTTAAAGATCTTGAGTTGAGAATATGAAATACCGATGGAATAAAATTACCTGAAGGTAAAAAAAATGATATTGTTATTAAGGAAAGTACCGTTATGCTCAGTTTCAGGAAAAAAGAGCTTACAATAAAAGAAATTACAAAAGTTGGAAAACGGATTACGCATGATTGGGATACATGGATCATGGCGGATCTAATTCTATGTCTGAAAGAATTAAAGTCACTTAATTTATGATAATAAAGAAAAGTACACCCCAGAAGTTAAAGGAGCTTTTAGGGAATATATATTCTTTATTTTGTAGATCTTCATTACTTTTACTGCATGAAGAGCTCCTTATTATCTATGCATCTGGTATTATTAAGTATTTTTCTTCATGGATTTTTAACTATTGCAAAATCCCAGGAAGGATACCCTTATATGTCAAATTTTTCATTCGATAATCATGTTGATTATGAAAATTTTGACATCATTCAAGATGACAATAATAATATCCTATTTGCAAACCGTAAAGGAATTCTTACGTTTAACTCAAGGACATGGGAACTTATACCCATGCTATATTATCCACTCTGTTTTGAGAAATCTGAAGTAAACGGAACTATTTTCGCAGGTTGTCAGAATGGTTATGGATTATTTAAAACAGATAAAACAGGAAAGTATGTATATAAACCATTACACACTATTGATTCTACCGGGGAAATTTCATCAGTTTCAATTACTTCTGATAAAGTATTTTTTGTAAACCAATACAGGATATTTAAATCCATTCATGAAGATTACTCTAATACAAGCTATTGGGAATTCCCCTTTGAAAATCCTGTGACCGGTAGTTTTGTTAGTCTTAACAACTTTTACTTTTGTCTGTTTAACACGGGATTATACAAAGCTAATAAAGATACATTCAATCTTGTTTTAGATAATGATCTTACAAAAGAGATGCAATTTGTCTTTGCTATTAATATTGATTCGGTCAATGTACTGATAGGAACAATTAAAAATCAAATTTATTTATTTAATGGAAAAGATTTTGTTCCTGTTAAATTAGCTGATAATAAATATCTTGAAGAAAGTATACTTACTGATGGTTCTTTTCTCGGCAATACTACAATAGCTTTATCTACATTACTCGGAGGTGTTGTGATTTGTGATTATAAAAGCGGTGAAACTGTTCAGATACTAAATTATAATACCGGATTACCTGATGATGAGATTTATTGTTTGGGAACTGATAATTATAAAGGTTTATGGCTTTGCCATTCATTTGGAGTTACACGGATTGACCCATGGCTAAGTCTGAAAAATTATACCTGGTTTAAAGGTTTGAAAGGAAATTTAACCAGATCAGCTTTTTTTAACCATAAACTTTATGTGGGGACAAGCGATGGTATTTACGCTCTCAAAGAAA
>CAZKMG010000406.1:0-3684 GCA_964553465.1 uncultured Bacteroidaceae bacterium | reverse complement strand
GTTAATCCTTGTTCGATATTCAAGATAAAAGTGATTTAAGAACAAGGAATAACGAATTAAGATTTTAGATTAGAATAATTTAAAACTTTACTTCAAAGATCAAAAATCGTTAATCCTTGTTCGATATTCAAGATAAAAGTGATTTAAGAACAAGGAATAACGATTTATGATTTAAGAAGGCAATATATAATTTAAGAACTTAACTTCAAAGATAAAAAATCCTCAATCTTTGTAAGACATTCCGGTTAAAAGTGATTTAAGAACAAGGAATAACGATTTATGATTTAAGAAGGCAATATATAATTTAAGAACTTAACTTCAAAGATAAAAAATCCTCAATCTTTGTAAGACATTCCGGTTAAAGGGGATTTAAGAACAAGGAATAGCGAATTAAGATTTTAGAATTAGTCAGTTAATTTAAGAAACAATACTTCAAAGATCGAAAATCGTTAATCCTTGTTCGATATTCTTTTTAAAAGGGAATTAAGCTCAGTGATTTTGTTAGGTTCGACTATTCATAATATCTCTTTGATTCATGTCCCATATCCATCAGTGCTTTTTCTCTTTCCATCAGCTTAAGGTCGCTGGTTATCATTTCTTCGACGAGCATCTCGAGGTTATATTCAGGTTTCCATCCCAGGATTTTTCTTGCTTTGGACGAATCGCCAATTAGGAGGTCAACTTCCGTAGGTCTGAAATATTTAGGATCAATTTCAACAATACACTTAGCTTTAGAAGAGCCAGACAATACAGAATTTTGGGGCATATTGCCAACCGACTTGATATAGCCCTTCTCATCTATTCCTGAGCCCTTAAATTCAATTTCCAAACCAGCTTTGGCAAATGACAAACGGATAAACTCCTTCACCGAGGTAGTTATCCCGGTGGAGATAACAAAATCCTGAGGTTTTTCCTGTTGAAGCATCAGATACATGGCCTGTACATAATCTTTTGCATGTCCCCAATCCCTTTGTGCATTGAGATTACCGATATAAAGTTTTTCCCTTAATCCATAAATGATCTGTGCCACACCGCGTGTGATTTTACGTGTAACAAAAGTTTCCCCGCGCACAGGGGATTCATGGTTAAAGAGAATACCATTACAGGCAAACATTTTATATGCTTCACGGTAGTTGATGGTTATCCAGTAGCCATAGAGTTTAGCAACCCCGTAAGGACTTCTTGGGTAAAAGGGTGTTTTTTCCGTCTGTGGGACTTCCTGAACAAGTCCATACAGTTCAGATGTTGAAGCCTGATAGAATTTGGTTTTGGAAGATAATCCAAGTAAACGAATGGCTTCAAGGATCCTCAGGGTTCCAAGTGCGTCTGAGTTGGCAGTGTATTCAGGCGTTTCGAACGACACCTGCACATGGCTCTGGGCTCCGAGGTTATATATTTCATCCGGTTGCACTTCCTGGATTATTCTGATCAGGTTTGTACTATCGGTAAGGTCGCCATAATGAAGAAAAAAGTTTTTATGAGTCTCATGCGGATCCTGATAAAGGTGATCGATGCGGTCAGTATTGAACAATGAACTACGTCGCTTGATACCATGCACGATATAGGATTTTGAGAGGAGAAGCTCAGCGAGATAGGCACCGTCTTGTCCGGTGATGCCTGTGATAAGGGCGGTTTTGGGCATTTTTTTAAAAGTTATAAAGTTATAAAGTTATAAAGTTATAAAGTTATGAAGTTATGAAGTTATGAAGTTACAAAGTTATAAGGATATGAAGAAAAATGGGTTTGATGAAGCTGATATTTTTAGATTATTGACATTAATGTGTAAAAGAATTTTTTCAATATAAAAATTAAATGAAACATTCTGAATTATTTATATGGAAATTAGCTATGAATATTGTGAATGATATTTATGTATTGACCTCCCAGTTTCCTGATAGTGAAAAGTATTGTCTTTCTCAACATTTAAAACGCACAGTGGTTTCAATTCCATCAAATATTGCAGAAGGTGCCGGCAGAAAAAATACAAAAGAGTTATTAAATTTTATAAATATATCTATGGGATCATTAGCTGAACTGGAAACACAGTTAATCATTGCTAAAGACCAGGAATACCTGACAGAAAAGTCTGTTATTTTCAACAAAATAAAAATCTTAAGAGCAGGACTCCACCGTTTATCCAAAAAGCTAAGCAATCCTTCATAACTCCATCACTTCATAACTCCATAACTCTATAACCCCATAACTCTATAACTCCATAACTTTTCAAGAAACCCCATTACATCTCCTGGTATGTAATTTTGGCAATGATTGCTTCAAAAATTGTATTTACTGCTTCTTTGATTCCAACTTTCGATGTGTCTATTGAGATATCAGGATCGGGAGGAACATCGAATGTTGAAGAGATTCCGGTAAAATCTTTGATTATCCCAGTTCGTGCAAGTTTATAAAGTCCTTTGCTTTCACGTTCTTCGCATACCTCAATAGGAGTATCCAGGTAAACTTCAATATAATCATTGAAACCTATTATTTTACGGGCCATTGAGCGAATAGCATTTGTAGGGCTGATAAAGGAACAAATAGTAATAATACCGGAATTGACTATCATTTTGGCCATTTCAGCAACCCTTCTAATATTTTCTTTACGGTCTTCTTCAGAATATCCAAGATCGCTACTCATTCCTTTTCGAAACTGATCACCATCTAACACCAGGCAGAAGTGACCCTTTTCAAACAGTACCTTCTCCAGATTCTGTGCAAGGGTTGTTTTCCCTGAACCGCACAGGCCTGTGAACCATATAACTTTTGCTCGCTGATGAAGGATTGCCTCTCTTTTATCTCTGTCATAAACCTGTACATGAGCCGGATTTTTAAATGCTGCCATTTGAATATGTTTGTTGGATTAAAATTATTGATAAAATTAATCAAATTTGATTTTATGGGACTTTGATGAGGAGGTGCAATTATCGATCATTAAAATACCAATCTGGCAGGAATTTCATTTTGGGTTCAGGAAGAATATGAAAAGCCCTCTCCGTGCTCTGGAAAGGGCTTTTATAATATTTATTATTGTTGAAGACTTATTTCACAATTATTCCTGAATTCAGCATTTTACCATCTACTTTCACCAGGTAAGTTCCTTTGCCAAAGTTTGAAAGGTCGAGAGATTCTTTCAATATTCCTCCTGTGACAAATGCTTTACGGCTAAGTATTAGCTGTCCTCTCATGTTAAACATTTCAATTTGCAGATGGGTTTTGTTACTTTGCATCTCGATAGTAATCAACCCATCGGATGGATTGGGATAGATATTTGCCTTCAGCAGGTCCTCCGTATTAATACCTGTAAAGTTGGAGATAGTAATGACGGCTGTACTAACAGGCCCGCAATTGTTCGCATCATCTACCTCCACGGTGTAGTCACCAGCTGTATTAATTGCGAAAGTTTCACTACCCTGGGATAAGTTATCAGGTTTAAGGGTATAGGTATAAGGGACTGATCCCCCTGTTGCAGCGACGACAATTTCGCCGACGGTTGGGCTGTTAATATCTGTCTTGCTAACCAGGTTCATGGCCAGTACAGCAGGTTGAGTAATTGTAATCATGTCACCTTCAACAGAACAGTTTGCAGAGTCTTTTACGACGATGTTATAATCCCCGGAAGCCAGTCCGCTGAATGCACCATTATTAGGAAAGAATGTAACGCCACTATTAATTGAGTAAAGGAGT
>CAZKMG010000405.1:0-3696 GCA_964553465.1 uncultured Bacteroidaceae bacterium | reverse complement strand
GTAATAAATTTGTACAATGCGGGCACCATGAGGCCCAGAAAAGGACAAGAACATATTTATTTTTTAAGTCAAAAAGCTTGACCTGTGTACCTTTTTCATCAAGCATTATTATATCAGGTACATTTTTACCAGGGGCCATTTTCTGATAGCCTTCCAATCGTTTTTCCATAAGTTTTTTACTGTTTGTCTCGCACCCTCCTTCGATATAATTTTCAGCGATATGCACCAAAACAGATTCCATTTTGAGCTGGTCGAATCCATCAATTAAAAAACTCAGAATATAATCATAGATAACAGGGTTCACAGAAACTTTATCCATTATTCGATCTACTGCTTCAATAAAGTATTTCTCTTGTTCTGTAGGGGATAAGGCGGGGCTACGATAAAAACCCAGGTATTCCAGAATCTTCCTATCATATATAGGTGAATTAATAAGACGATCGTCAGTAAAATTTATCAAATCGAAATAATGGTCCTGGTAAAATCTGGTTAAATCGGCCTTCCGGATAGAAGGGTGAATAATTGGCAGAAAACTCATTCTAATTATCGATGAGGCCAGAGACCCAGGTTGTTGTTCTGCTAATTCAATAAATGCCCTGGATTCATCTTGCTGAATATCAATGTATTCATTACTTAACATTTCATAAAAGGGTTCATTTGGAGTATATACATCCAGTAATGACCTCAATAGAAAAAACTTTTGAGTATATGGATTCAGAATCTTCAGAAAACTATAATAAATTTCATTTTCAACGGAATTTAAAATGTTCATTCCTCCTATCAGGTTATTATAATCTGCTTCCAGTTTAATATCTTCGGCATTAAAAATCAGATCAAAATAAGGAGGATTAACTTGTTCAAATCCTGTTCCAGATTGCACACCAAGTATAACTCGATACATACCTGGTTTGTAAATATTTTTTAGGGTAAAATTAAATTCCCCGTTAAATACTGATGTACTATCAATGAAATGAGTTTTGCCATCCCGAAATTCTGATAGATAAGCTTGTGATGCATTGAAATTTCTGATATTTGCCTCAATAGTATAGTTTTGCCCAAATGAATGAATAACTATGCTAAACCAAAGAAACAGAGACAATTTTCCTTTCATATTTTGATTCAGGTATTTATTAAGTACAAAGACTTAAAATTATCAGTGTTTTGACATTTTCAAACATTTCCTGTTTAAGAAGATTCTAAATTTGTAAAATACAATGTGGTTTTAAAGTGCTGTTTATCAGGTAATCTTTGAGTTCTCTGAAATAAGTCAATTAAAGCATAAATCATTCTGTTCAATTTACTTTTTTCTTATTCCTTAAAAACCAAAATTACAGCTTGTGCCGCAATTCCCTTTTCCTTTCCAATAAAACTCATTCCTTCTGTTGTAGTAGCTTTGACAGAAATGTTTTCCGGAAGAATTTCCAGAACCTGGGATAAGGCATGCTGCATCAAGGGTATATACTTCTTAATTTTTGGTTTTTCAAGAATTACTATAGAATCAATATTCCCTATTGAGAATCCTTTTTGTTTTAATAGTTCAAACGTTTTTTTTAAAAGGATTTTACTATCAATTCCTTTATATTTATCTGAATCATCGGGAAAATGTTGTCCGATATCTCCAAGATTTACTGCTCCAAGAATTGCATCACAAATAGCGTGGATTAATACATCTGCATCTGAATGTCCAACAGCGCCATGGGTATGATCAACCTTTATTCCACCCAGGTAAAAAGAAAGACCTTCCTCCAGGCGGTGGACGTCATAACCGATCCCGATCCGGATTGTCATTTGCCAGTACTTCTGAACTTATCAAAATCAAATCCCAGTGTAAACCTTATAGTATTTGCCAGGGGATTATTCTGGTGAACAGGAATAAGATAAGCAAAATCGATAGAAAAAATATTTAACTGTAGGCCAATACCTAATGTATAATATTTTCTGTTTCCTTTGGTAACATGTTCTGAGAAATATCCTCCCCGAAGGGCAAATTGATTCCTATACCAGTATTCTGCGCCAAAGCTGTATGTTATTTCATGTAGTTCCTCAAGCAATACACTCCGTGAACCATCAGATCTTTCTACCCCCGGCGCATCATAAAACGATCGAAACATTCCCAGAGGAACCGATACATTGGGATCTTTCCCGTATTTTATAACGTTTGTATTTAGGGTTGAATCATAATAAGTAATGGGAGGTGTAGGTACAAGGAGCTTATTCAAATCTACTGAAATAGAAAAACTGTTAAATTCATCAATGTTTGTTTTAAGGCAACTACCTATCCTCAGATTAATTGGAATAAAAGATGAAATCTGGCTTTCCGTATAGGAAATCTTCCTTCCCATATTGGAGATATTTACTCCAAAAGCGAGGTTAGCGTCTTTACCGGACAAACTGATATCTTTATTATAATAAGTACTGAGATCTGCAGCTACTGATATTCCGGCTTTAGAATCAACACCTGCTACATTTTGGCCACTGGTAAGATCGGATCGAATAAAACGGAATGCAATCCCTCCTGAAATATTCTTACCGAAAATCCTGGAGTATCCAACATCAATAGCTAATTCATTTGGATTATATTCACCCTGCTGCACACCCTCAATATTTGTAAATATTATATTCCCAAGTGAAAAATATCTTAATGAAGCACTAAGAACCTGATCAGAATCTATGCGTTTAAAACCCACCAAATATGCGAGGTTAATATCCGGAATCAGTTTTCTTAGCCAGGGAGTATAAGATAAAGCTACGCCTCCTTCGCTCTTGATAAAAGCATATTTAGCCGTATTCCAATGCTGTGAATTAACATCAGGTGAAGTGGCAACTCCAACGTCTCCCATTGCTCCTGCACGGGAATCGGGTGTAATTGTTAAAAAAGGAACAGCTGATTGAATGGTATTAATTTCCCCTGTTAATTGCCCTGTAGTTATTTGTGAGAATAAAAGCAATTGTGGAGACATAAAAAAAATTAAGAACAAGATCCTGAAAATGACTTTTCTAGTAAACTCCGACATTATTAAAAGCGTTTTAGGTGTACAAATATAACAGAAAAAATTATGAATTATTGTTATAAACTTATCTGGATATGATCAATTTACCGGATTTTTCAGCTGAATGGCCTTCGGAACTAACAACCCTGATACGATATATAAATAAACCCTGACCAACAAAATCGCCGGCAGATGATTTTCCATCCCAGTAAATTGGTTGGGTACGAAATCCATCTCCAACATCAGTCGCTTTAATTGTTCTGACCAATTCTCCAGTGATTTTGAATATGTCAATTGTAATATCCAGGGTATAACCCACCTTGTTTTGTTCAAAACTGAACCATGTCGATTCTGAGAAGGGGTTTGGGAAATTGATTAGTCCATCCAGAGTCAGATCCCTATTCTTTAAAACTAGAAATTCTGTAAATCCTTCACCTGAATTATTATAAATATCCCAGACCTTTACAACAATAGAATGATATCCTTCCTCCAGTCCTGAAAACGGATATTTTATTTCACCAGATTGATAACTATTAATATCGGCCTGGTAATAATCATTCAAAGATTGGGTTTTCCCGGAGTTACCATCTAAATATCCGATTATATCATGTCCAATGCCATTTCCTGAAGTATTGATCCCATTTTCATCGAAGACTTTAATATAGAGCACAGGGTTCTCATCAGTGATTCCTCCGGATCTGAAATA
>CAZKMG010000404.1:0-3710 GCA_964553465.1 uncultured Bacteroidaceae bacterium | reverse complement strand
GATGCTCAGAAAAAATTTGTTTTGGATTTCGTTGCAGCATGGAACAAAGTAATGAACCTTGATCGCTTTGATTTGACTTGATTTTTTAAGTAATCCCAAATGTACACATTATTAAACCGTTAGCGATATCCCAAAAGGTGGTCTTGACACAGACCGCCTTTAATATATTTAATTTTAAACTGTAGTGTTGAAATCTAATAATAAACCATAAAAAAATGAAAGAAAAGAGTATAGAATTATTAAACAAGGCTGTTGCCGATGAGTTGAGCGCTGTTCACCAGTATATGTATTTTCATTTCCGTTGCGATGATCTGGGTTACGATTTGCTATCGAACCTATTCAAGCGCACAGCCATTGAAGAAATGATGCATGTTGAAATACTTGCCGAACGTATCCTTTTTCTAAAAGGTGAAGTTGAAATGAAAGCATCGCATGACGTTCAGAAAATACATGATGTTAAAAAGATGCTCGAAATGGCTGCAGGTATGGAAACAGGAAGTGTTAAAGATTATAATGAATGGGCTAACGAGTGTTCAAAAAATGCCGATTCTGCTTCTAAAAAGATTTTTGAGGCTTTGGTTGACGATGAAGAACGTCATTATGACCAATACGATAAAGAAATGGAAAACCTCATGAAATTTGGCGATAATTATCTTGCATTGCAATCCATAGAGAGAAGCAAGAGCATTGCAGCAGGAAAACCGACGGAATAAATATTTCTATTTTATAATTATCAGCTTTGACAAAATATTCTTTATACTAATAAGAATATAAATCGGTATTTCGTTATAGCTTTAATTTCAATCATACTCCTTAGTATTACAATATCTTTGCAAGCTTATTGCCAGATCGATACAACAAATAACTGATTAAAAAGCCTGACAAAGAGTTTGCAAAAAAGACAAAACTCATATAACAAGACAATATTATGACCTAAAAGGGTAATGAATATAATTAGGATTAAGGGGCCTTATTGAGGACATGAAGACATTTTTCCGATGTATATACTCACAATTCAAATTTCAAATCCAACTATATACTAATAAAGCTGTAATTTTAATCTCACATTAAAGTTGTGAAATCAAATTACAGCACAAACTGATGTTATAGGCTTCCCAAGAAAAACAAAAGCACAACTATTTGAAATGATTAATATAACTCAGTAGAAATTGATAAAATACATAATATTTTCATTGGTATTATCTTCGACGAATCTTTATTCGCAAAATATAGATATTAGACTTTTAAGAGAGATAAACTTAAACCGAAATACGAACCTTGATAATACTTTCAGGGGGATAACACATAGTGTGACACCAATTTCGATAGGTACACCAGTGATGTTGTATGGGATAAGTATGATAACAAAGGATACTTTTATGCGAGAGAAATCAATTTATATAGGGGTAACCATTATTTCGGCAGCAGCTATTTCTACAATTTTAAAATACAGTGTTAACCGCACCAGACCTTTTGTGACATACCCTTATTTGGAAAAAGCAACCAGTGGAAGAAGTCCCTCATTTCCTTCGGGTCATACCTCCGATGCATTTGCCTTTGCAACTTCTTTAAGTTTGTCTTATCCAAGATGGTATATAATAATACCTTCATATGCTTGGGCGGGTGCAGCTGGATATTCCCGAATGTACTTGGGTGTTCACTATCCGAGTGATGTATTGGCAGGTGCAATAATCGGGACAGGTGCGGCTTACCTGTGCTATAGAGGTCAGGAGTGGTTAAATAATAAAAGAAAATGAGTATTAGGGTTAAATATTTTTTGATAATAATGAGTGAAAATACATGAAGCTGCCTATTACACATGGTATAAGCAATGTTGGCCACTGTTCTAAATTTAAGGGTTTTTTCACAGTACAAAAAGTTAGTGTACACAGATAAGTTATTGTAGGGTCATCCGGCACAGCTCAAAACATCACCCAATGTATTTAATGCTAGCAATCATTTCAAAAATTTGGAGTAATAATTGACAAGAATTAGTTGTCACTATTGAAATTATGGATTATGAAAAAAGTAAATTTATTTATTCCCATATTGATTACATTGGCTTTTTTTAGTTGCAAAAAAGATACTACAAGCCAACAAATTATTACAATTCCAAATGGAGATTTCGAGCTTTGGGACAATATGTCAACTTTACTTTTTTGGCAGACAAATAGCTGCCCAGCTTGTGATCCTCCGTGGGAAACATATATTGTGCAAAAAGTGACAGATGCTTCAAATGGATTATTTGCAGCTAAACTTATATATAATAATGTATATAGTAGTTTTGCAAATAATAAATTTTCAATTTCCGTACATCCAACTCATTTGACAGGATACATAAAATCAAACATAGCAAGTGGCGATACTGTGGTAATTCATATTGACATATTTTCAGGAAATAATATTGTTGACACTGGTAATTGGTATGAAACTTCTACAACAGCTAATTATACAAAAATAGAAATACCAATATCACAAAATTCTTCTTCTGTGGATTCGGCATTAATAAGAATTATTGGTGGAAAAAAACAAAACACAGAATTATATGTAGACAATTTTGTGCTGTTCAAGAGAACTAAATAAGCACTTTACAAAATAGACGAAATAGGTCATGGCCAGGATTTCAGTTATTCCCAAATTTTTGTTTTCCGAATCAGCTTTTTAGTGGTTGACAGTTGACCCGTCTGCAAGACGTCACGTCACATACTTTCGAAACGTTAGTCAAAATAGTATAAAAGACAACGAAATAAAAAAAATGAGAAAGAAAATCTATAGAGGAATAGTTGTCGTTTTATTTGCTGGAATCATTGAAATCATTCCTATTATTATTAAAAATTGACATGGGATGCAAATTTTTCCACTTTAAACATTTGGATTATCATTGGATTCTTTTAAGTTTTACCAGCTTTAAATTTAAATGCATTTTAAAAGCATTAATGATTCCATTTTTCATACTCTCACCTAATTTGTTCATAATCGGATGAAAAGAGCAATTAACCTTAATTTCGATTATTTTAATGTCTGCGATATTAGGTCCATTATCTGGATTGAAAATTTATAAAATTATCGTACCCGGATCACAAAAAGTGCGATATACCTAAAAAAACATGAAAGAAACAATAAGATATATTATCGGCTATATTTTTGGATTCACAATTTTTATTGTTCTGATTCCATTTGGATTATATAAATTATCCCAATTAGATTTCTTATTTTCAGGCAGGGTATTGTTTTGCTCTGACATACTTCGATACATTATTTCTTCTCTGTTTTTTTTAGTCGGTGCTATTTTTGCGATATGGTCAAATATTTTTTTAATTAAGATTGGCAAAGGTGGCCCAGTAGATGGATTTGGGGTATCAATTAGTCCGCAAACTAAGAAACTGGTAACCATTGGGCCATATAAATACACTAGAAACCCTATGGTATTTGGGGCGTTTTCACTATTTACATCGATTATTCTTTATTTAAATTCAATAATCGGATTGATATGTTTAATAGTCTTTATTTTCATCGTGATTAATTATTTGAGATTGTCGGAAGAAAAGAGATTATTGAGGGATTTTGGGGATGAATATATAGCCTACAAAAAGAAGGTTTCAATGATATTTCCACTAAAGAGGAGAAGAAAATAACAAGTACGGCACCCAATAGTGTGTACAATCAATTTCTGGGATCAAGTTGTAAATACCATCACTATTGCCTTCCTT
>CAZKMG010000403.1:620-3736 GCA_964553465.1 uncultured Bacteroidaceae bacterium | reverse complement strand
AAAACCAACAGTATCTGTATATTTTCGATGGGTACGGATTGGAGAGGGTACTCGCTGATCCCCTTAAAATTCTCGATCCCAGCAATTATGAACGGTTTACCTGTCTTAAACCAGGCAGCAAGTTCAGTGAATCCAAAATAGAAAGAAATGACAATAAAAACATAGTCTATTCTTGGAAGGGAAATACAGATCCCGTTTCTACAAGGCAGCAGTACCAGTTGATGGAATCAGGTTTGTTATTAGAAAATGAGGGTTGGTTCAATCCCGTGGATATTTTGACCGGGGAGAAATTAGACCTGAATCCCGCCTCAGTTTATTGGAATGAGTATCGCAATCGCTGGATCATGATTGCGCATGCCTTCGGTGGTCAGGTTTGGTTCCTCGAAGCCGATACGCCAACCGGCCCCTGGGTTTATGCAAGAAAGATTGTTACTCATAATAATTATGGTTTTTATAATGAAGGGCAACATCCCCTTTTTGATCAGGATCATGGCCGGATTATCTATTTTGAAGGGACGTATACCGTAAGTTTTACAGGCAATACGAACCCAACCCCATTGTATGATTATAATCAAATGATGTACAGGCTTAAGATGGACCATGAACGACTTTCACTACCTGTACCAGTGTACCATATAGTCTTTGCAGGAAACAGTTCTTCTTACCTGACAAGAGGAAATGTCAACTCATTGCAGCTTTGGAAATCTGTGAAAGAAATCCCGTTTTTTGCCCTTCCTTTAAATCAAAAACTGGAGGAAGTAGTTCCCGTTTATCTGGATGCTGTTAATGGTACAAACAGATTGCTAACCGATTTAAGGAACGGGGAAATGAACACAGGAACTCCATTGTTTTATGCCCTTCCCAATGTTATCAACAAGGAACAGAACTTAGCCGGAACCTGGGAATGTGATGCTGATG
This sequence comes from uncultured Bacteroidaceae bacterium, assembly GCA_964553465.1. Classification (GTDB taxonomy): domain Bacteria; phylum Bacteroidota; class Bacteroidia; order Bacteroidales; genus CAZKMG01. Next base: position 2,818 of record CAZKMG010000403.1, on the reverse strand, counting down.
GCTATAGATTTGCAATGGATCTTTTGTTACAGGGAAACAAAGTAAATGCAACACTGGATGATCCATCACTATTATTTGAAAATGGCATGGTACTGGCAGATTCCATAAGGTTGATCATCTGGGATTCTTTAGAAAAGGAGACCAAAGTTCTTACTTTTCGGGTGTTTAATGGCAGATTGAATGGGCGGATTGAAGCGACAAACAATAATGATGTCGGGACAGTGACCGGTGAAAAACAGAAAACCGTGTTAACAGAACTATTTTCATCACCAGCCACAGTCCCATTGTATGAATATCAAATGGAAGATGGAGCATATTTCTATTCTACTAATAACAGTTTACCGGTCATGAAGCGTTCAGAAAAACCACTCTGCCGGGTCTGGTGCAATCCCTCTTCGATACTAGTCTTGGATTATACAGCCAAACCTGTTCCCGCAAAAGAATAATTAGATATAGATTTTGATATGAAATATAATTTTGCTTGCCTAAAGTATTGTATCAAAAAACGACACATAACAATGTATATAAAAAATAGGCAGGAATGTAGTAATTTAAAGGAGTGTAACCCACATCAACTTTTGTGTAACCTGATAGTGAATTGCCATGCAATAGCTTACTTTTCTTATACAAACCGTTATGCACAAGTTTTCACAATTTAATTATTTTTAAGATGTTTAGAAAAGCAGCAATACAAGTAATTTTTCTTTTTCTAATAATTATGACTTCATGTTTTTGCCAAAATACTATTGAAAAAAGATCACATATTCTTGATGATGCAAAAGTGGCCTCGCTTCTTTTGAAGCCCGAGTGTCTGAATACATATATTGACACTGTAAAGGATTACACTGTTGAAATACTGTCAATACCAAGTAATGGGATTTATTTATATGCTGAACTTTATATTCCGTCTGGAGGAAATTCAAATTATCCGCTGGTTATTTTAACTCATGGCGGATTTAATGAATTTGATATTATAATGGCGTCACCGCTTTATCATGCGCCCCGATTCGCTCACTGCGGTATAGCGGCATGTATATACCATAAAAGAGGAACAGGAAAATCTGGTGGAGACTATGCAAACTCGACTAATGATGATTTCATAAATGATATTGGAGCAATTGCTATTTATTTATCAAAACATAAAAATATAGATTCAACAAGAATAAGTGTTGACGGGGGTAGTGCCGGTGGTCTTAACGCTCCTGTTGCAGCAGCCAGGTTTCCCATTATTTCTTTTGTAATAAGCAAATCTGGCCCGATAGTAAAGAATGAAGAAGAACTAAATTATAACATGGAAAATGCATTGAAATTTAGGGGATATTCACATTCTATTGTAAAAGAAGTAATGCCATACTGGGAGAAGCATCATGCGCTATGGGCAAAAAAAGATACTGTTGCATTAAAAATATTCGCCAAAGAAATTATTGAACTGAGAAAAAAATATGATATGTTTGCTTTACCTTCAACTTATGATGAAGTACTAACGGATACAAATCTTATTTTCCTTCGACCAACATTCAATTCTATGAGCAATGATGTTTACAGAGAAATTAAAAATCTGAAAGCAAATTGTTTGTTCATTTACGGAGAAAACGATAAGATTGTTCCTGTTCAGGCAAGTGTTGGTAATATTCAAAAGCTAATGGGGGAAAGTAATAATGAGAATTACGACATCATAATATTGAAGGGAACAGATCATTCTTTTTTCGACCAAAATGGAGAACAAAAACCTGTAATTAGAATCATTTTAAACTGGCTCAACGAAGAAAAAATATTCAAATAACCTGTGCATAACATTGTATAAGCCGCATTTTTGCTGGGATTGATAGGCTAAGGCTACGCCTATGCGGCATGATAATAAGTTAGCAAAAAAGTCGGCCTATGCGAATACAGTTGTAAGGCATTGTCTCGTTGCAAAAGACTAAATCGACTTTAACATGAAAAGAAAGTTAATAAAAGTTACTTTTATAGTCATAGGATTCTTAATAATCGGATTGGCGAGTATTGATTTAGTGATAGCTAAGTTTAAGACTAAGCAAATTGTGCAAGGATTACTGAATTCCGATAATTGTAAATTAAAACTTAAATCAATTGATAAACAAAAAATAAATGATTTGTTGTTAATAGAAGACCCAACCTTTTATACACATAAAGGTATAGACTTTAAATCCCCAGGTGCTGGATGGACAACTATTAGT
>CAZKMG010000403.1:0-610 GCA_964553465.1 uncultured Bacteroidaceae bacterium | reverse complement strand
GGCTTAGTTAAATTATTTTACTTTAGAAGATTTCAACCAGGTATTTCCAAAATTCGATTAATTCTAATAACGAGATTTGTATTCAATCCTTCTGTTCCTAAAGAAGACCAGTTAAAATTATTTTATAATTATGCATATTTAGGAAATAAAGAAAATGGTGCAGAGATTAGTGGATTTTCAAACGCTGCCAGATTCTATTTTAGCAAAGATTTTAATGAATTGACAAATGATGAATACTTATCTCTTGTAGCAATGTTGATAAATCCAAACCGCTATCGAGTAGATAAGAATCCTGATAAGAATCAAGATAGAGTTGAGAGAATTAAAAAGTTAATTAATGGTGATTGCGAACCACATGATTGGAAAGATGTAGACCTTGATGGATGTAAATAAAGGTAAATATCAACGCCTTACAACACATGGTATAGTGCATGCGGGTTTAGCTTCGCTGAGCTCCCTTTGGTCGGTTCAGTGGTTTTCGAAGGTTTGTGGCACGTAAAAAAAGTCGGTGTAAACTGACTTCGCTACGCCTTAGCTTCGCGAAGGCGCAGTAGGAAATCGCCTCGTTCCCGATAGCTATCGGGACCCGCACGACACCATACCATAAAAC
>CAZKMG010000402.1:0-3740 GCA_964553465.1 uncultured Bacteroidaceae bacterium | reverse complement strand
ACATCTAAAGATTTAACAAAATGACTTATTGATGGTCGAAAATCCTGGAAGTATCCTAATGACACCGGAGATGTAACACACACCGATGTCAAAAGTATAGAAAAAGAGCCTGGTGAATAAGGATTGATTATTTTGAGTAATAATAATAAACATTAAAATATGAATAAGTATTATCTCTTTAAATCAAACTTAAATTTGTTTTTGCATATTTTTATTTATAAAATTTAGTTTTGTATAGACTCATAAAAATGCCCATGTAAAATACATCCAGAAAATAACAAATTCAATAAATACTAACCATGAAAAAACTTTTAACAATTTTGTTTTTAATACATGTGATTACAAATGTTAATGCTCAACCTTATAAGTTCAGCACCGTTTTATATGGTGTGGCTTACTACCATGAATATATGCCTTATGAGAGGCTTGAAAAAGATGTTCAATTGATGCAGAATGCAGGAATTTCCGTTGTACGACTTGGAGAATCAACATGGAGCCTTTTTGAACCCCAGGAAGGAAGCTTTGAGTTTGCCTGGATGGATCGAATCATTGACCGTATGAATAAAGCAGGAATTAAGGTCATTCTGGGGACACCTACCTATTCAATTCCAGCCTGGATGGCAAAAAAACATCCGGAATTATTTGTCGAGCGGATAGATGGCACTAAAAGTAGCTTCGGTATAAGACAAAATTTCGATATTACCAATCCGACTTACTTATTTTATTCAGAAAGGATCATTAGAAAAATGATGGAACATTATTCAAAACATCCTGCTATCATTGGCTATCAGGTCGACAATGAAACCAATACATATGGTGCTGCAAATTATGATTATTTCAGAGGATTTGTAGATTACATGAAAAAGAAATACAGGACAACCGATACTCTTAACAAATTATGGGGACTAAATTATTGGGGGATGACTCTGAATGATTGGGATGAATTTCCTGTACGAAATAATGTCACAAATCCATCTTATAAATTAGAATGGGACAGATATGGGCAAAAAGTAGTAGCTGATTTTATTACGTGGCAGGCTAACATCATTGGAGAATACAAGCGGCCTGATCAATTTATAACTCACGACTTTATGCCCTGGTTAACCAGTGTTGACCAACTGGCTGCTACCCAAAAGCTTGATATGCCTTCTTTAAACGTTTATCATGGAAGCCAGAACGAAGTTAAAGGTGAAGATGTAATGTGGGCTGATGATTTTTACAGAAGTGTGAAAAAAACAAATCATTTGATTACTGAAACCAATGCGCAAACAACGGGTTGGAGTTCAAGAGGTCAATTTCCTCCTTTTGATGGTCAAGGAAGGTTGTTCGTATTTTCGCATATCGCATGTGGTGCAAATATGGTCGAATATTGGCATTGGCATTCCATCCATTATGGCCAGGAGACATACTGGAAAGGAGTATTGGGACATGATCTGGAACCCAACAGATTTTATAAAGAAGTTAGTCAAACTGCCCATGAGTTACAGAAAATAGGTGCAAAACTTGTAAATCTGAAGATTAAAAACAAAGCAGCTATTCTTTATAGTCGCGATTCTGATTTTGGACTAAGTTATATGCCATTTAAAGAGGGCAATGCCTATATGCAAGTATTGAGACAAATGCACCGTGCCGCTTTCAGGCAAAACATGGGTATTGATTTTGTGTTGGCTGAAGATGCTGATTTTACAGGTTATGAACTTTTACTCGTACCGCCATTGTACATTGCTAGCGATGTCTTATTGAATAAAATATCGGCCTTTGTGCGAAATGGTGGTCATGTTATTATGTCTGTAAAAAGTGGTTTTTGCGATGAAAATTCAGTGGTTAGGCACACTAAAGCTCCCGGCCCTCTGAGGGAACCGGCAGGTTTTTATTATCAGGAGTTTTCTAATATCAAGTCAATATCACTGCGTGATGATATCTTTAAAGTTGGAAGTGAAAACAATAAAGCTACAGATTGGATAGAATTTATTATTCCGGAAACGGCCAAACAACTCGCCATGTATGACGATCCGTTTTTTGGAAAATTTCCTGCTGTTACTGAAAACAAATTTGGTAAAGGTAGTTTTATTTACGAAGGTTGCCTGTTGACAGATGAAATCCAATCAAAGATTATTTCAAATAAGGCTTTGGAAATAGGAATAATTGATAATGACCAGATAACATATCCCATTGTCATAAAATACGGTACTAATGATCAGGGGAAAACTATCCGTTATTACCTTAATTATTCAGGCACTGAACTATCATTAGTTTATAAATATAACAAGGGTATTGACTTGTTAACAAATAATGTCCTGAAGAAAGATGAAAATATTGTACTTAAACCCTGGGACCTTCTCATTGTAGAGGAATAGATGAACAAATTGGTCATACAGGGTGAATTATAACCAGGAATAGAACCAACATTCAGATTATCAATCAATCAGTAACAAAAATTGAACAATACAACGAAATAAAAATTATATTTTTTTTCAGCTCAAACTTTTATTTCAGTTAAAAGATCATAACTTTCTTCTATATAAATTGTAAATTGGATAACATTAAGAGATTAAATTTAACCTTAACCTTGAAATCCTATAAACTTTTTTCAAGGACTTTGAATAACTTATTAGTTTAAGATTATTATAATTGATTAAAATATAATTAATTATGAAACGAGCATGTTCGTTAAACACAAATATGGATGAAAATCTTACATGCGAGTTCCATCCGACCATTAATAATATTATTTACGGATGAAAAAATATTTTAAGAAATATTATGTGCTATTATTTTTTATTATCCTAATTACCATAATCCTACAATGTACTTCCTCCAAAGAACGAAATTCTCCAACTCTGATTCCCGACAAGGATGAGGGCGGATTAATTCTACCTGATGGATTTCACGCATTAGTTGTGGCAGATAACCTTGGAAGGGCGAGACACATAGATGTCAATGATAATGGCGATCTGTATATAGCTTTGAGAAGTTTAAATAATGGTAAAGGGATTGTTGCATTAAGGGATACTACTAATGATGGCAGAGCTGATGAGGTAAAATATTTTGGCAACTTCGCAGGGACAGGTATGGAAATATTTAATCAATATCTTTATTTCGGGGGTGATACGATGATATTAAGATATAAGCTTATTTCGGGGAATCTTGTACCTGATACAATTCCCGAAATAGTGGCTTGTGGTTTCCCGTTGCAGAATCAGCATAGGGACAAATCTTTTGCTATTGATAATCATGGATTCATTTATGTTAATGTGGGAGCACCATCCAATGCATGTATGATCCAGACAAGAACCATCGGATCACCAGGGATGGACCCATGCCCTCAACTTGAAAGACATGCAGGAATCTGGAGATTCAATGTGAATGGATTGAATCAGAAACAGGTTGAAGATGGATACCATTATGCCACCGGAATCAGAAATGCAATAGCTCTTACCTGGAACGAAAAAATTGATCAACTCTATGTTGTGATGCATGGCAGAGACCAACTTTACCAGTTTTTTCCTGAAATCTATAGCGAAGAGATGGGTGCAGAACTTCCTTCCGAGGAATTTTTACTTGTCAAAGATGGTTCTGATTTCGGATGGCCCTATTGTTACTTCGACCATATAAAAAATAAATTGGTGTTAGCACCAGAATATGGGGGTGATGGAAAGATAACAGGCAGGTGCGAAGAAAAGGATGACCCGATCATGGGGTTCCCAGGGCATCTAGCACCGAATGACTTGTTGTTTTAT
>CAZKMG010000401.1:0-3744 GCA_964553465.1 uncultured Bacteroidaceae bacterium | reverse complement strand
GAACTTTCTTCTAACAGAAATAAACTGGGAATTTTTTATGCTGTTTTAGAAGGTAAAAAATGGAAAAGGATTCGCGAAATGAGATTTAATAATGAATATTATAACTGTACTACTCCATGTCTTTCACCTGATGGTAAAAGATTATATTTCGCATCTGACAAACCGGATGGGTATGGTGGGTCTGATCTCTATTACAGTGAATGGAAAAATGATTATTGGGAAAATCCTGTAAATCTTGGTCCTGTTATCAATACTCAAGGGAATGAATCCTATCCCTTTATTGATCAGGCTGGTGAATTATTCTTTTCATCCGATGGACATCCCGGTCTTGGGGGAAAAGATATTTTCATTTCCAGATTTGTTGATACAACATGGCTTGTTCCAACGCCACTCGATCCTCCCATTAACTCAACATACGATGATTTTGGGATAGTTATTGATTCTACATTGGAGGAGGGATATTTCTCTTCGAACAGGGATAATTCAATTGATATTTTTCATTTCCGGACAAATTTCCAACAGATCTTGTCTAGCAGCATTCAAAAAGAAAATCAATATTGTTTCACATTTAAGAACATCGACGTAATTACTGTTGATACATCCAATCTAAAGTATACTTGGACCTTTGGAGATCGTAAGTCGGAAGATGGGACTATTGTTAAGCATTGCTTTCCTGGTTCTGGAAATTATAATGTAAAACTGGATATCATTGAAAGAAGTACAGGAAATCTATTTTTTACGAAATTAGAATATAATCTTGAACTTAGAGATTTTGAACAGGCTTATATTCATTCTGTTGATTTTGCTGTAAAGGGAGATTCAATCGAATTTGACGGTCTTAAGTCATATCTTCCGGGATTTAAAGTTTTAAATTATTTATGGGATTTTGGCGATGGAGTTAGAATCCAGGGTGATAGAGTAAAGCATGCTTTCAATGAAAAGGGAACCTATTCAGTAAACCTTGGATTAATAATTAAATCTGACTCAACTGGTCAAATTCAAAAAACAGGAATCTCAAAAAAGATAGTAGTCTTAGATAATGAACAGGAGAGGACATTTTATATAGCGAATTGGACTTCTGAGAATACTAAATTCCCTGATATTCAAAACTATAACAACGCCAGAATTAAAACTATCTTCTCAGCAGAAGCTGAAATTCAGAAGGATGCTGTATATATAATCGAGTTATTATCTTCCTCAAGCAGAGTTGGAATAAAAAATCCTATTTTCAACAAAGTTCCAAACAATTATATAATACAGGAATATTTTAATCCTGAGGATAATACATATAGCTATATAGTATATCAGCAGACGAATCTTATGGCATTATATCCTGCATACATGGAAATGCTCCACCTTGGATTTAGAGATGTTCTGGTAAAAATTATGCCTATCAGAGACCCAGCCGAAAGAGAGCTCTATAATCTTTTTAAGATTTATAATACTTATGATGATTCTTATTTCGATCGCTCTGATAGTTTGACATCATATGCATATATAATGCTTGACCAGATAGTTAAGTTAATGAACAAGTATTCATCAATTAAGCTTGAAATAGCTGTTCATTCAGATAATATCGGATCTGAGGAAAATAATCTGACTTTAACGAAAAGCCGTGCACGATTACTTGTTAACTATCTTATTAACAGGGGGATAGACCCAAAGAGATTGATTGGAAAAGGTTATGGAGAGTCCATCCCTGTTGCACCCAACTTCCTTGAAAAAGACAGGAAATTAAATCGACGGATAGAATTTAAAATAATACATCAATGATTAATAACCTGAATCAGGAAAAAAATACTTTAAAGCCTGAATTTAATCAATAAGGGATCAGGATAATCCAATAATACATTATACCAATAGTTTCACGAAGAGTTTTAAATATTTTCTTTTTCTTAGAATAATTATTTTTATAATCAGGGAGAGAAATAATCCCAATTTGATAAGTTCCTTTCAGGATCTTATTGTAAGTCATCCAGGTTCTTTTTGCGTGTGCACCTACTGTTACAATATTTATCCCTTCAACTTTAATGTTTGATGTATTGAGCCAATCACGAAATGCTAATGCACTTGTGAGGGTTCTGTTAAGTTTTACTCTGTTTCCAGTTATGGCTAAAATTAATGAAGAATCGATACCCATTGACAAAATTCTGTTTCTGGCTAATTCAGCAAATGAATTAAAATTATTGATAACTCTTCTCTTACCGTCCAGGATACCGATGTCATACTCTGAGTTATTTTGATATACTATTTTAGTATTATGGTTAAAGATTATGTCCTTAACATATAGATTTCGATCGCCATATTCGTTAACCATATCATTATCAAATTGAACTATGACAGAATCAATATTTGATAATTTCCCATTCCAGGTAATCTCATATTTTCTTTTCTTTTTATCAGCTAAAAAATCAGCAACTTTGGCGTCATTAATAAAGACATTAAAATGAGCACAATTTTTCTCTCCCAGCTCACTATAGGCTTCAATTTCAATAGTATGATCTCCGGATTTATCATTTTCTTTTAGCTTTTGATTAGTATAAAAAATTAAATATCCATTGGTATAAACCTGATAATATTCCGAAATTTTGATACCTGTAGTTATGATAAGGTCATAGTGATTGTCTTTAAATTCATCATATGCCATCTCAATTGCATATGAGGGAAGCCACCCTTCAATAATCAGAAGATTGGCCTCCACTTTTTCGGTTTTAGAGAGATAATCAAAGAGAGAGAAAATAATTGGAAAGAATAAAAGAGATCCTGACACACAAATAATTAAAATGATTGTAACCAGCTTTTTTTTTCTACTCCCTGACATAAAGATTGATTTTCACGCAAAGGTAAGATATCATTTCAAGTTTTAATCACAGTTTTTTAATTCAATATCTACATGAATCATCGATTAATAATAATTGTTGAATCAACCAAATAAATTTGAATTTAAATATGATATCTTTGATTTGCTAACAGAAATGCAATATTTTTTGGAATTAATTAGAGATTAGTTGATTTTTATTCAAGTGAGCGCACGATTACGAAATGCTAAATTATACTATTAAATTTTCAGATTAAATAGGTTTCAATCATCCAATATCTTACGGAGGATATAAGATTTATTCATTGTTTATGAATATTTAAATAATACTTTATAACTTTTACATATGTGTGGTATAGCAGCGATATATGGATTTGATAATAAGCAGAATAACAGATTCGGGTTACTAAAAGATATGTTATCAGTACTTGAGCACAGAGGACCAGACGGATGGGGATATTATTTATCACCTGATATTGCTCTAGGGCAAACCAGGCTTTCGATTGTGGACCTTTCAACTGGCGACCAGCCAATGGTTACAGATGAAAATGTAATTATCTATAATGGAGAAATTTATAATTATATTGAACTACGAGCTGAGCTTGAAAAAAAAGGCCTGAAATTTAATACGACCTGCGACACGGAGGTTCTTCTTAAGGCATATGAATATTATGGAAAAGAATGTTTTGAAAAATTTAATGGACAATTCGCAGTATTAATATGGAATAAGAAAAAGAAAGAACTTGTTGTGGCACGTGACAGATATGGAATAAGACCTCTTTATATCCTTAGCCATAAAAATCAACTCTATTTTTCCAGTGAAATGAAGGCATTCGATCAGATCAAGGATTATCAAAGAGAGTTTGATCATAAACATCTTTATGAACATTGTCTTCTATGGAATACTATTGGTGATAACACTGTTT
>CAZKMG010000400.1:0-3746 GCA_964553465.1 uncultured Bacteroidaceae bacterium | reverse complement strand
GCCGCTGCAATAAAATCAGATCCTCCATCTCCGATCCCCGCCTCAAACCCATGGCATGTCCCCATATTCTGTTCAGATAAGTCGGTACTTAAAGTACCCATCCCAAGCCTTATGAAGCGAGTTTCCAGTGATCCCATCGTGGAAAATGACCAGCAAGCTCCAAGCGCACCTTGATTTTTTACCGATGTGACCCATCCAGAATCTCTTAAATCAAAAGCTGGTGGAAGTACTGTAAGTGAACTTTTTCTGCTTTCTAATTCAATCCCGATTGGATTAAAATGAATAATCATAGGAGATGGAATGAAACCTGTTTTTAATCCATTGGAGTATTTTTTATATCCAGGTGTTTTGACCATGTCAATATAATCCATAAAATCCTGATTAAGAGGGGCCCTAGATAGTTCAACCTGCGCACTGGCTCCAATCGAAACAATCATTGCAAGTGCAAAATCTATTAATTTTTTCATTATTATTTATTTTATTCAAACCTAATCTGCGATTTACAAATCAGGTTCTTAAAAATATAATTGTAGTTAGATTATTATCATCCGTTTATAGAAATAATTATATGAGAAATAGTACATATTAAATATGAATAAACATCAGATTATTTTTATAAAAACAGAAATAGACCTGATATTTTATGATTTTCCTGCACATTGTTCCTGTAGGCTGAAGGGCAAATGAAAGTGAACAATACAGAAGTATTAAGTCCATTTGATATATTTAAAATGTGTATTTTTTCTTAACCATTATCTTTCAATGATTTCCCTGCTTGATTTACAGTACACTGATGATAAATTTGGTAAAAATAAAAAATATTTTTTCCAATGTGTAAATTTATATATTATCCACAATCTGACTTGATAGCATCATCTTCAACTCAAACAGATCAATTAGTAGGTTGAAAACTAAGAAACTTAACTTAAAAAAACTAATTTTGTTTTTGTTTTTCAGTTTAACTCGGTAGAACCTAACAGAAGATTAAAATGAGTATTCTAAATTCAATTCTTTCAGGTTTTCTTGGAAATAAATCAGAAAGGGATCTTAAGGAGATAAATCCCTTTTCTGCTTCGATAGCTGCCATTTATCCAGACATTGAAGTACTTTCAAATGACCAGCTCAGGGCACGCTCGGCTCAAATAAGGAATCAAGTGAGGGATTACGTCTCAGTTGAAGAAAAGGAAGTATCTGAGCTACAGGAGAAATCGGATGATTATGAAATAGAAATTGATGAAAAAGAGAAAATATATGAACGGTTGGATAAACTGGAAAAGGAAATTGATGAGAAATATGAGGTTATTCTAAACGAATTCTTACCGGAGGTTTTTGCAATTGTAAAAGATACTGCTCGCAGATTTAAGGAGAATAAGTTACTCGAAGTGACTGCTAATGATTTTGATCGTGATCTGGCTGCTACGGTTGATTTTATTGAAATAAAAGGTGATAAAGCATTGTGGAAGAATACTTGGATTGCAGGAGGCACAGAAATTACCTGGGATATGGTACACTATGATGTCCAATTAATAGGAGGTGTGGCATTACACCATGGAAAAATTGCTGAAATGGCCACAGGTGAAGGGAAGACCCTTGTTGCAACTTTACCGGTTTTTTTGAATGCCCTAACAGGAAAAGGAGTCCATCTGGTCACTGTAAATGACTATCTTGCCCGTCGTGACTCAGAGTGGATGGGCCCAATCTACCAATTCCACGGACTTTCAGTGGATTGTATTGACAAGCATCAACCAAACTCTGAAGAAAGGAGAAAAGCCTATCAATGTGATATTACATTTGGAACAAATAATGAATTTGGTTTTGATTATTTGAGGGATAATATGGCGTTAAGCCCACAGGATCTTGTTCAGAGAAAGCATAATTATGCAATTGTTGATGAGGTTGACTCAGTTCTTATTGATGATGCCCGAACGCCATTGATTATATCAGGACCTGTCCCAAAAGGAGAAAACCAGGAATTTCTTGAATTGAAACCCCGTATTGAAAAAATTGTAGGAGAGCAGAGGAGATTTGTAACTCAAATTCTTGCGGATTCTAAAAAAGTTCTGCAGGATGGAAATACTGAAAAAGCAGGATTTCTTCTACTTCAGGCATATAAAGGTTTACCAAAAAATAAAGCGCTTATTAAAATTCTCAGTGAGGAAGGAAATAAATCATTAATGCATAAAACAGAAAACTTTTACATGCAGGAGAATTCCAAAAACATGCACAAAGTTACAGATGAGCTCTTTTTTATTATTGATGAAAAGCAAAATGCAATTGAACTTACTGATAAAGGGATTGATCTGATCAGTTCAGCAGAAGATCCTACGTTCTTCATCCTTCCGGACATTGGAAGTGAAATTGCGGATCTGGAAAAATCTTCATTAACTGTGGAGGATAAGATTTCAAAGAAGGATACTCTACTACAGGAATATGCAGTTAAATCTGAGAGGGTTCATACAATAAACCAGCTCCTTAAAGCATATACTTTGTTTGAACTTGATATCGAATATGTGGTCATTGATAACAAAGTAAAAATTGTTGATGAACAGACAGGCCGTATTATGGAAGGTCGCCGATACTCTGATGGACTTCATCAAGCTATTGAAGCTAAAGAAAATGTAAAAGTTGAGGCTGCAACCCAGACCTGGGCTACAATTACACTGCAAAACTATTTCAGAATGTATCATAAACTTTCCGGAATGACCGGAACAGCTGAAACCGAAGCCGGTGAATTCTGGGATATTTATAAGCTTGATGTTGTAGTTATCCCCACTAATGCTAAGATCATCAGGAAAGATCATGAGGACCTTGTATATAAAACCAAGAGAGAAAAGTACAATGCTGTAATTGATGAGATCGTGCATCTAGTCGATGCAGGAAGGCCAATATTGGTTGGAACTACATCAGTTGAAGTATCCGAACTTTTAAGCAGAATGCTTAAAATGAGACAAATACCTCACAATGTATTGAATGCGAAATTACATAAACGGGAAGCAGAGATTGTGGCTGAGGCTGGAAGAAAAAGCGTTGTTACTATTGCTACAAACATGGCAGGTAGGGGTACTGATATTAAACTTTCTCAGGAAGTGAGAGTTGCAGGTGGACTTGCCATTATCGGAACTGAAAGGCATGAGTCCCGAAGGGTTGACCGTCAGTTACGCGGACGGTCTGGTCGTCAGGGTGATCCCGGGTCTTCACAGTTTTTTGTTTCGCTTGAAGATGATTTGATGAGATTGTTTGGTTCTGAAAGAATATCTGGCTTGATGGACCGGCTCGGATTGAAGGAGGGTGAGGTTATTCAGCATTCAATGATCTCCAAATCGATTGAAAGAGCACAGAAAAAAGTAGAGGAAAACAACTTTGGCATTCGCAAGCGACTTCTGGAGTATGATGATGTAATGAATTCTCAGCGGGAAGTTATTTATAAACGCAGAAGACATGCACTTTTTGGAGAAAGACTTAGTGTAGATATTTCAAATATGATGTATGACCTTATTGAAAATATTGTAAATTCATATCATTCTGAACAAAATCCTGACGAATTTGGCTTTGAACTGATTAGAACACTCTCAATCGAATCACCATATACCGACAAGGATTTTCTTAGATCTGAACCCCTGGATATTATTGATAATATTTTTGATCAGCTTAGAAAAGCATACAAAAGAAAGGAAGAAAATATTGCACGACAGGCAAATCCGGTCATAAAAGACGTTTATGAAAAGCAGTCTGCGATATATGAAAAT
>CAZKMG010000399.1:0-3751 GCA_964553465.1 uncultured Bacteroidaceae bacterium | reverse complement strand
TGCCCTTATTTACCTTGAAAAAGCCCTCGTAATTAATCCAAATGATCAAAATATTCATATGATTAAAGGGGAAGCTTTGTTTCACAAAGATCAGTATCTCATGGCAATTGATGAATTTAAAAAGGTGGATCAGACGGATAAGGGAAAAGCTTCAATCTGGATCGCAAAATCATATGCTCGGTTGAATGATTTAGATCATTGTCTTGTTGCACTCCAATCCAATCTTAAAAGTAAATATAAACTTCCAGAAAGTAAGATTTTGCTGGATAAAGATTTTTACCCTTTTGAGCAGAATGCGATATGGATAAATTTCTGGAAAGATGGGAATTGGTACAATGCATTTGATAAAACCATGGCTGAGTCTGAATTTCTGATTAAAACCAAGAGATATCCTGAAGCAATCAACCTTTTAACTGAAGGCTTATCAAAAGGATATCGCAAATCTCCGATATACGCGCAAAGGGCATTGGTGTATCTTGAAATAAATAATATTGAACTGGCAAAATCAGATCTTGATAATGCGATTCTTGGAGATAAAACTAATTCACTGTTATATAAACAAAGAGCGAAAATAAATTACCTTACAGGCAGATATTCACAAAGTCTTGACGATTATAATGAAGCCATCAGGCTATCTCCTTCCGATCTTAGTTTATATCAGGAAAGAGCTCTTGCGTTAAATAAAACTGGAAGCTATGAAGAAGCCCTCCGCAATATGAAGTTATATCTTACATATTACCCAAAGAATGATTCAGCATGGTACCATTGTGGTCTTATTCATTCTGATCATAGAAATTATATCGAGGCTTTAAGTTGCTTTAATCAATCACTTTCGTTGAACACCGCTGATGCCCGTTATTTTTTTGCACGAGGCAATGCATACATGAATTCACGGACCTACAAATATGCATGGAGGGATTTTTCCATGGCCCTGGATCTTGATCCCAGCAATTCAGAGACCTATCTTAATAAGGGTATTGCTTCAATAAATATTGGAGATATTTCTGATGCCTGCTATTGTTTTCAGATGGCTAAGAAACTTGGGAATAACAAAGCTGACAAGTATTTAGAAAAATATTGTAAATAACTATTGGCACATATGCAGTGAATACAAAAAACAATACAAGCAAAGAGTTGCTCAATGGTTTGAAATCTGATAAGGAAAGTATAATCATTGAGACTATAAAACAATTATACGATACTGGAACAGTTGATTTGCTGCCTTATTTATTCAGGTTATACTTTGTCACAAGGAGTGAAGACATCAAATATGAAGTCCTGGAACTTTTAAATAACCTGAAGGATAAAAGTGCCTGTCCCTATTTTGTAGATGCGATCAATTCTTACAAAGGTCATGAAATGTTTCATCATTTAATCTCTTGTTGCTGGCAAAACGGCCTGGATTTCTCTATGGATATAACAGTATTTATTGACCTGATTATTGAGCAGGATCTATTTACTGCAGTTGAAGCATTTTCAGTCGTAGAAGGAAATATATCTGAATTAAGTCTAGTGGAAAGGGAAAAACAAGTTGCTTATATCAGGTCTAAATTAAGCCTTGTAGATGATGAACGTAAAAAACTCTTACGTGAATTAATTCATATAATTGAGAATATCTCAGGACCTTTCCTCATTGGTTTGAATTAGTTTCATTTCTAATTATATGACTAACTTTTAATGAAGGAAGAATTAAAAAATTTTTACAAGCCAGTATTTCGCTTCGTATTTTTTAAACTACCTTAAATATACAGAGGTAATATACTTAGTTTTGTGATCTGTTGGAGCTTATTGGCTCTTATTGCTGAGTTGAAAAATATTTCATGAACTGGGCTCTCTCATATAATGCCGGATCAGAGATGTTCGAATAATTCAATTTTCCTCTGAATTCTTCCACAGATTTAAAATTATTTTCAAGCATCCATGATTCAAAACGGTCAATCATTTTAGGGAGAATTTCCAGTCCGCTTTTATATAATACTGAGCAGATCTGAACAGCTTTAGCTCCAGCAACAATTTGTTTAATTGCAGCTTCCCCACTATGGATACCAGTGGATGCAGCTATATCAATATGTTCTACTTCAGCTGAAACGAGTCCAATCCATCGCAGGCTAAGTCTTAGATCAGATGGGGAACTAAATACTTCAGACGAAATGATCTCTAAATTATGGATATCAATGTCAGGTTCATAAAAACGATTAAATAGTGTAACTCCATCTGCTTTCCTGAAATAGAGCTGATTAACCAAATATACAATATTTGTAAAATGGGAACCAAGTTTAATGATTACAGGGATGGTTATCTTATCTTTTATTCCGGATAAAAGTTCAAAGTAAACTTTTTCATAATCATTAGAGGATTTATTTTTATCAGTAGGGAGGAAAAAAACATTTACTTCAAGGGCATCCGCACCAACGGACTCTATCTGCTTGGCAAAATCGATCCATTCACTTGCAGTTACGCAATTTATACTCGCAATAACAGGAATATGAATAGCTCTTTTAGCTTCTTTGATTAAGCTAAGATAATCACCTAAATGATTATCCCTAGTATATGCTTTAACGTAATCAAGTGCTTCAGGATAATCTGTATCCCCCAAATTCCTTCTTGTTTCATAAAGTATTTGTTCTTCGAAAATCGATTTAAGTACGATGGCACCTGCACCTAAGGTATCCAGTCTTCTGATCTTCTCAAGTGAGCTTGTAATCCCTGAGCTGCTGATTATAAATGGATTTCTAAGCTTCATTCCTGCAAATGTTGTTGATAGATTGGCCATTTCTATTAAATTAATATATACTTTAATAATTTCGCACACCAAATATCAGACTACCAATACGAATAATGGTTGCCCCTTCTTCAATTGCGATCTTATAATCATTTGACATCCCCATTGAAATTTCAGAAAAATATTCATTTTTCCAAAAAAAAGTTTCTTTTGTTTTTTTGAATATGTGCATCAAGTTCTGAAATTCAGAGCGAATTTTATTTTCATCGTTTGTGAAAGTTGCCATACCCATTAACCCTCTAATCCTAATATTTTCAAATCCCGAATATTCTTGAGATGATAGCAGGTTGTTTAATTCATTTAGGTCCAATCCAAATTTTGTTTCCTCATCTGCAATATATATCTGGAGAAGAATGTCAATTATACGATTATTTTTTTTTGCTTCTTTATCTATTATAGAAACCAATTTCAAACTATCTACAGAATGTATCAAGCTGATAAAGGGAGCAATATATTTAACCTTATTTGACTGAAGGTGGCCGATCATATGCCATTCAATATCTATGGGGAGGCTTTTATTTTTTTCAATCAATTCCTGAATTTTATTCTCTCCAAAAATCCTTTGACCTGCTCTGTAAGCTTCCATGATGACTTCAGGAGGTTGAGTTTTTGAAACGGCTACCACTTTCACCTTTGGTGGAATAGATAATAGAAAAGATCTGATATTTTCATTTACAGACATTAGAAATATAAGAAGTTTACATCAAATGTAGTAATAATTTGAATGAAAAAATCTCCGATTTAGACCAGCTGTCCATAGCAGGTATAGATTTTAAGGATTCCTTCCTTAAAGGGTTATTGGAATAGTAAGTTTTCTTGATATAACTATTTACATAATTTTTCTGGTTGCAGAGATGGACGATTCATTAAAAGATATTTAGGTCATTACATAATGACTCTCCCACGGGGTTAGGGAATACATTTTAATTTAGACTACAATATAAATATAGGGAAATGAGCATATCCTAT
>CAZKMG010000398.1:414-3757 GCA_964553465.1 uncultured Bacteroidaceae bacterium | reverse complement strand
GAGTCCGCAATTTAATAACTTTTCTGCGGAGCATGATTCCTAGATTAGGCACTAGAAAAGCGATTATTACAATAATATAGTAAATTGTAAAGTCATTTCTCATGGAGGCTTCCTCAGTTTCACCCCTCATCCTTGAATAGAAAAGTACGAAGTATGCAAGAACAAGGAATACAAATAAATAAAGAAGATAACTTATTTTAAGTGCGATTGTAGAAACTGGTCTTTTATTATGAATTCTTAGAGGTTTCAGAATTATTATCGAGACTACCAGAAGAAATAAAAAAGTTGCAATAAATATAAAATGCAGAAGAAAGTTCAAGGTACTATAATTTATTTTTTGTAATACGAAGGTACAATATTATTTATACTAATATTATCTCTGATCCGAAAAAAATAGTAGGGATGAGAAAAGGTTGACTGGTTGAGTTTACCCTTACGTCATTTAATATAGTTAAATTATTCTGTGACAATCTGTTTATTATATCATTGTGCATTTGAGTGTACCTGCTATATTATTTTTTCAGCCACATATCCAGCCAATTAAAAAATTCCCTTTGCCAGAGAATAGCATTTTGGGGTTTAGTTACAAAATGAGTTTCCTCAGGAAAGTAAAGTAACCTGCTTGGAATTCCCCTGAGGCGGGCAGCATTAAATGCTTCCAGACTTTGTGTGTACGGCACTCTCAGATCATTCCCCCCGGTTATTATCATTATGGGCGTATCCCACTTATCCACATACAGGTGTGGAGAAAACTGGTAACTTTTAGGGATGGGTTTTTCCCAGTATGGTCCACCAAGGTCGAAATTTACAAAGAAAGTCTCCTCCGTAGCACCATACATACTCACAAGGTCATATATACCGCAGTGGGAAATGAATGCTTTAAATCTGCCATTGTGATGTCCGGCAAGATAAAAAACTGAGTACCCGCCATAACTTGCTCCCACAGCACCCAATCTATTTTTATCCACATAAGGTTCTTTGCTTACTGCATCAATGGCACTTAAATAATCCTGCATATTTTTCCCGCCGTAATCTCCGGAAATCTGTCTGTTCCATGCTTCTCCAAATGTAGGTAATCCACGCCTGTTGGGAGCAACAATGATATAATCATTGGCGGCCATAATCTGAAAATTCCAACGAAATGAAAAAAACTGGCTTACTGCGCTTTGTGGGCCTCCCTGGCAATAAAGTAGTGCAGGGTACTTGATATCCGGGTTGAATTCAGGAGGATATATAACCCACACCAGCATATCCTTTTTATCAAAGGTTTTTATCCACCTCTCTTCCACTTTCCCTAATTTAACAGCATCATAAATATTTTTATTTACAAAAGATATTTGTTTTTCCATCCCGGTTGAAGGATCAATTATGAATATCTCATTCGCCATTGACATTGACATTTTCTCACCGATAAGTAAATCCTTTCCGACAGTAAGTGCTGTATAATCATGATTACCTCTTGTAATCTGGGATATTTCAAGGGTTTTAGTATCTATTTTATATATCTGGAAGGTGGCTTGATGGCCTGAAATAAAAAATATGGATGAATTATCATCAGTCCAGGTCAGATTGGAAACATCCTGATCAAAATCAGCAGTGAGATATTTTTTTTCACCGGATGAAATATCCATTATGTAAAGTCTTACTTTATCAGATTCATAGCCTGGGGTAGCCATACTTTGCCAAGCAATTTTTGTTCCGTAAGGGGAGAAAACAGGATATTTGTCATACCCCGGCATTTCTTTTGAAAGATTAGTGGTTTCCTGATTTTCGAGGCTATATAAATAAATGTCTGAATTCGTACTTATAGCATATTCTCTGCCTTTCATTTTTTTACTCGTATAGGCAATATATTTCGAATCTGGACTCCAGGATATTTCAGCCTGGTCGAAATAGGGAGATAATGGAGCATCAAATGGTTCTCCTTCCATAATATCTGTACCCTCCGAGATATTGTTTTCAATTCGTTCTGCTACAAATATATGACTGTATTTGTAATCTGTCCAGCTATCCCAGTGTCGATACATTAGATCCTCTGAAATGATAACATTTGTAAGGGGTAGGTCGGGATAAACATCATGAGGTGATTTATCAATTTTTACATCCCTCAGGTAAAAAAGGTGCTTCCCATCCGGAGCAAATTCAAAACCAGCAATCCCATCTTGTATTTCAGACATTTTCCTTTTATTTCCTCCGTCTTTATTCATAATCCAGATCTGTGCTGATCCGCTTTCAGATGAGAGAAAAGCAATGAATTCAGTACCTGGGATAAATCTTTGGTTGGTGCAGGAGTATTTGCTGTCAGAAAGTTTGATTGGATTGCCCCCTTCAGTAGGAATACTAAATATATCCGTCATTTTCAGATTGGTAACCACATCATATCGTGTTACACCGTAGATGACCGTTTTCTCATCAGGTGAAAGCTGGTGATCGCTGACACGACCAAATTTCAATAATACTTCCGGGGTAATGCGTGCCCTGGAAATTTCTTCCTGGGTAAGCTGGTTTTCAAAATTACCAACTACTTTAGGTTCATTTTTTTCGGAATTGACGCATGAATAAAAAATAACAGCCAGGGACAGGAGTCCTGAATGGAGATGTTTACTCATAGGTGTAAAATTTGATATTTGAAGAATCAGCGCTGTTTTGCTTTTAATGCATCCTTGACTTTCTTTTCAAGCTCTTCTGCCAGCTCAGGATTATCGACCAGTAAAGCTTTAACGGCGTCTCTTCCCTGTCCAAGCTTTGTTTCGCCATAGCTGAACCAGGATCCACTCTTTTTAATGATTTCATTTTCGACACCAATATCAATGATTTCACCAATTTTGGAAATACCTTCTCCGTACATAATATCAAACTCTGCTTTTCTGAATGGAGGAGCCAGCTTATTTTTTACAATCTTGACCTTTGTCCTGTTTCCCTGGACTTCTTCTCCCTCTTTGAGCTGTCCAAGTTTGCGGATATCTAACCTTACTGAAGCATAGAACTTTAATGCATTACCTCCGGTGGTGGTCTCAGGATTACCAAACATTACACCGATTTTTTCCCGCAGCTGATTTATAAAAATACAGCATGTGTTTGTTTTGTTGATATTTGCAGTCAGCTTTCTGAGAGCCTGGGACATCAACCGTGCCTGGAGGCCCATTTTTGAGTCACCCATTTCACCTTCGATTTCCGCTTTTGGTGTGAGGGCGGCAACAGAGTCTATTACAATGATATCAATTGCTCCGGAACGTATCAGGTGATCCGTTATTTCTAGAGCCTGTTCCCCATTATCAGGTTGGGAGATCAGGAGGTTTTCAATATCAACCCCCAGCTTTTCAGCATAAAATCTATCAAATGC
>CAZKMG010000398.1:0-404 GCA_964553465.1 uncultured Bacteroidaceae bacterium | reverse complement strand
CAGCAATGCCACCGGCTTTCTGTGCTTCAGCAATTGCATGTATGGCAAGTGTGGTTTTACCAGATGATTCTGGTCCATAGATTTCAGTAACCCTTCCTCGAGGATATCCACCTACTCCCAGGGCAACATCAAGTCCAAGAGAACCTGTTGAAATCGCAGGCACATCAATGACTACATGGTCACCCATTTTCATAATGGACCCTTTCCCATACCCCTTTTCTATTTTATCAAGTGTAAGTTGCAGAGCCTTTAGTTTCTCTTTGTTAATGTTTTCCGGTTCTTTTTTTTCCTGATTCATAATTCTTTTTTACTGTTAATGTAACTATTATTCAAATATCTGCCTGGCATGATCCTTTGTTTTTACAACATCACTACCCTCACTGATACCATCACTTTTCATAACT
>CAZKMG010000397.1:0-3764 GCA_964553465.1 uncultured Bacteroidaceae bacterium | reverse complement strand
AAATATACTGCATAATAGAAATAAAACCATGACTTTATTACCTTCAGTTACTATTTCCAGTTAACAGCTCAGGGATGTTAGTTATTAACCCAGACGGCTCTGTCAATTCCTGGTTAGATCAGTTAATATTACCAGGCAGGTTATACAAACCCACATTTGATCCGGAAGGAGTTTTGTGTTCCATATCGGCTATTGCAATCACTTTAACAGGGGCTATTACCGGTAATTTCTTAAGGAACGAGAATTATACAGGTAACAAGAAAACAATGATTATTGCTTTTACTGGAGTAGTATTTCTAATATTTGGATTTTTGCTCTCGCCATTCTATCCCATCATTAAAAAAGCATGGACAACAACTTTTAACCTAACGGCAGGTGGAATCAGTTTAATTTTGATGGCTGCCTTTTACTGGCTTATTGATGTAAAAAAAATTCAGAAGTGGACCCTGATTTTAAGAGTTATCGGACTCAATTCAATTACCATATATCTCCTTAACAGGATTATCAGCTTCAGATCTGTTTCAGAGTTTTTTTTCGAAGGAATTGCTAAGATACCATGGTTAAATCACCAAATGGTAATTGCAATAGGAATACTGATTATTGAATGGGGTGTGCTTTATTATCTCTATAAGAAAAATATTTTCCTGAGGGTTTAAGATTTCTCTCTTATCCTTTTGTTATATGTTTTTCTTTCACACAGAAAGTATTTATATCCATATGATTTCCCTTATAAGCACAGCAGGGTAAAGGGCCTGTATCCCGAAACTAGATTTTGAGGTGAGTTGAGTGGTTTTAATTCATTTTTTTATTAATTTTCTTTATTAATTAATAAAAACATATAACAATGAGAATTAATTATTTTATGCTCTGTGCTTTAGTTCTTAATGTATATCTATCTTTTGCACAGAATCCGAAAACCCCTTCTTTAAATAAGACTTCCTTATCAGCTGGAGTTGCCAAAGTGAATATCACGCCTGAAAAACCTATCCCAATTGGCTGGCATGCCGGCCAGAACCAGGTTTTTGAAGGGATTCATGATGAAGTATTTGTGAGAACAATTGTTTTCAGTAATGGAAGCTCAAAAGCTGCTTTAATTTCTGTAGATGGCACTGAATTTTCTAATGCTTTTAATGATGAGGTTTTCAAAAAAATCAAAGAAAAAACAGGCATTCCGGAGGAAAATATTCTTTTAAGCGCAACTAATACACACAGTGGGCCGACCAATATATACAGTGGTAGGGATTATACTAAGTCATCATTGCCTGAGGTAAAAGAATATTCTGATCAATTGAAAGATAAGATTCTAAAAGCTGTAATTGAAGCCGACAAAAACCAAAAACCTGCAAGCATTGGGACAGGGAGAGGACAATGCAAAATGAATATTAATCGGCGGGCCCCTCTTCCTCCTAATGGTTACCCTTGGCTTGGGAAAAACCCCGAAGGATCATGTGATCATGAAATTATGGTTTTGAGAATAGATGATATGGCCGGAAACATGATGGCTGCTTTTATCAACTGGCCATGTCAGGCAGCAGTGATGGGCCCTTCAAGTAATCAGCTCACCGGTGACTGGCCCGGAGCTACGGCTTTGTATATTGAAAAAGAATACGGAAATAATATTATTGCTCTTGTTACGGCTGGTGCCTCGGGTGATATTGACCCACTGGTTGGACCCCAGGGCACCTCTTATGGAAGGACAAGCACCAGTAGTGATACATATGGTTATCTTCTGGGGAGGGAGATTATCAGGGTGCTTAAGGAAATAAAAACTTCAACATATTCAAAGATTTCCGGAGCTAGAAAAAGTATTAAATTTCCAGGAAAACTCAGCACAAGGGATATCCCTGGTATCAATTTTGAGGAAACCATGAAATTAAAACCAGGAACTTTCATACCAGGTCCGGAGGTAGAAGTTCGACTGTCAGCTATTAAGATTGGAAATACAGTATTCACAGGTATTGCCGGGGATGTATTCCATGAAATAGGCCTGAAGATTAAAGCCAGTTCCATGTATAAAAATACCTTTATAGTAACACACTGCAATGGATGGAGCGGTTACATTGTCACTGATAAAGCATATGACGAAGGAGGGTATGAGGTAGTGTCAACCAGGATTATGTCAGGGGGAGAAAACGCAGTATTAGAAAATTTAAACAATTTGATCAATAGCTTATAATTCAATATTTAGCGCGTTGCAGAGCTCATGAATAATTACACGTGTTAAGCCTCAAAAAAATCAGTATTGTCATAGAATGAATGACTATATACTTTTTCTTTGTTTTATTTTGATTCGGCTTGTACCTGGTATTAAGAGTATGGATGGTTTCCCTGATTTAATTTTCTTTCCATTCAGAAATATTTTTGATTTCCCTGTTTGCGGGACAATAAAATCAGCAGTCATATCTGGTGGAATCGTTATTAAAAAGGTCCTATTCTTTTCATTAACAATATTGTATTCAGCGATAATAGGCCCTTTAATTGTTGGAACTTTAATTTTACTGTATGTAAGGTCGCTTAGCTGTGGTTTAATCTGTGCCTTAGCAAATCCTGGTTGAACAGGAACAATCCCCCAAAGTTGACGAGTGATAATATTTGCTGGGGCGGCTCCCCATGCATGGTTCCAGTCCATATTAGGTTTGTATTTAATATCCCAGGCTTCCATAGTGATAGTAGAGCCGGATTGAAACATATTCCACCAGCTGCGATCACTTTCTTTAATGGTCATAAGGTCCAACGCATAATCAGCTTCTCCTGCCAGATATAAGCCATCAAGCAAATATTGGGCTCCATAGACACTGCAAGCCATCCCTCTTGATTTAATGAATGAAATAACCGACTCAATATGTTCAGCAGGGACTATTCCGAATGCCAGTGGAAACATATTAGCATGAAGCGACGAATGTGTTGAATATTCGCCATCTACATAAATGCCCTTGTTTTTATCAAACAATTTTTGGTTAATGGAAGTTTTTACCTGCATAGATTTCTGGTAATAAAAAACAGAGTCTTCTTTTTTCCCAAGATAGCCAGCTATTTCAGCCATCAGCTTAAGATTAACGTAATGAAATGCGTTTACAACGGTATTGATATCAACCATCTCGTATCCATCCCTCTCTCCCTCAGGAGTAGCAAGTTTCCATTTGGCAACGTCCTGTGAAGGCGGCCAGTCAACAATATCCTGGAGTTTTCTTGAATTTGGCTTAAATCCTATTTTTTGCATCAGCTCATCTGTCAGTTTATCTGATTTTGAACTGATCAGACCATCTTTCCGTTCGATCCCGATTAAGGTTTTTATATTTAACACATCATAATATGTCTTAAGGAATTCATTATCACCGGTATATAAAAAGTCGTTATAAAAAAGAAGAACAGTATGTAGTATCCATTCAGTGGGCCAGGTAGGGTGATCGATAAAATATTCCATGGTCGCGCGTGCCAGGGAATATTCGTTGTCCACACTATAATGACTTAGCTGATTGATAAATGCATCTGCTTCATAAGGTATTCTCTCACGTTCACCATCAATATATAATCCACAAAAACTGGTGGCTTTTATAGTATGTTTACATAATTCCCAAATTTTATTTAGCAAAGTATCAGAACAGGTAAAATCACTTGAATTATCATCAAATTTATAGTTGAAGACTTTTTGTCTTATAGTGATATCTTTTATTGGAATTTCCAGGTTCTCTAGTTCACAGTATCGAAAAGGCATGATTACACCGAATGAATCCGGCAAGAGAACAGCAGGTGGGTTTGTATTG
>CAZKMG010000396.1:0-3768 GCA_964553465.1 uncultured Bacteroidaceae bacterium | reverse complement strand
AGTAAAAGTATAATGTTCAGAAGGAGGGATTGAGCCTTTGTTAATTCTTTTACCAGTCAGTGGATCAACAATCCATATGGTAGCAATTCCTAACTTAGCCAATGTATTCAATCTTAATGTAACAGAGTCGTGACTGGTAATGTAGGCTATAATCCATTTTCCTTCTTCTGATCGTCCCGCCGCATTTCCTTCGATCATATTTTCAAAAACCGACTGGTCAGGGATAAGTTTCCACCATTCGAATGACCTGAAAAAGTTACCCATAATAGTCATCTGTGTTGCCCCTGGAGTATTATACCAATTTTTCCAAGAATGTGGGTCTTTCCAGTTGTCCCTGTGACCATAAGAATAAAATCCTCCGGCCATGCATGACCAGTAACCGGCACAACGTGATTCAAATGCTGAGGTACCATCCTCCTCTTCATACCTGGCCTCGCCGTTTACCACAGGTTTAACGGGAATTCTCTCATAATCAGCCTTTACCATGGTATAATTTATGAAATTTGTGCTCCATGTCTGTAAAGTATTAAAGGATAGCCAGGGTTCATTATGCATAAAGCTTGATGAGGTGGGAGAGGGATCCGGATGAGTGGTGATAAGATGAGTTCCCTGATCACCTTCTCTCAATCCTTCCATCGATGCATGGACTAAAGGGATGAAAGCAGGAACGGCATGCGGATACATACTCCAGATGATATTCCCGTTATTTTTATACCGCTGAGCCAGCCATTTCGACCAGGATTTTACATTCTGAACAGTAATACGGCCCTGATCATGATCCCTGGCATGGAATACCCCTAAAACGAGTATGATATTGTTTTCTTCAGCGAAGGAAATGATCGAATCAACACGATTAAAATAGTTTTCATCAGGCGTGAGAGGGTTGTTATTCAGCCATGCCCGGGCCCCTTTCCAGGGAGGTATTCCCTGCATTAATGCCCATTCAGGATATACTCCGGTTACCATAACCTGGATAACATTAAATCCCTGGTTCTTTCTTTTCAATAATAACTCTCTGGCTTCAGAAACTGAAAATAGATGAAACAATTCCCACTCAGTGTCTCCCTGCCAAAAAAATGGCCTTCCATTTTTATTAATGAAATACCGCCCATTATCACTAATTTTTATAAAGGAATTAGTTACCGGTTGATCGCATGAAATGCAAGTCATGATAACGAATATGTGTATTATCAACCTGTAAATAACGCAGGTGAACAACTTAAAATTTTTTACAGGGGAAGGATAAACTCGGAAACTTTTCATAGCTAAACAGGCTGGATTTTAGAGGATTAATGTACTAAACTTAAGCGCAAAAAACTAACTTTAAATTGTATAATTATAAGTTCTGTCATTTATCCTCAAAAAATAAGTTATTTTGATGAGGATAATTTATTTAATGGGTATTAATCAGTATTATTACTAAAATATTTATCGGAAGAGATAAATGTTTTTTCATGACGGAATTCATTTTCTAATTTGAACCGATAATATTGTGAGATCCATATTATTTATCACTCAATAAAGAAAAATTAACTTCAGTCATTACGTGCAGAAAAAATCATAAAATTATTAAATCCCATGGCAAAACTAAAAGACGTTGATAAAGTGCTTATAATCGGATCAGGGCCGATTATTATTGGGCAGGCTTGTGAATTTGATTATTCAGGAACGCAGGCATGTAAAGCATTGCGTTCTTTAGGGTATAAAATTGTACTGGTAAATTCCAATCCTGCAACCATAATGACAGATCCAGGAATGGCAGATGTAACCTATATTGAACCATTAAATGAATATGCATTAACTGAAATAATTAAGAAGGAAAGACCTGATGCACTACTTCCGAACCTTGGAGGACAAACCGGGTTAAACCTCTCGTCACTGCTGGCAAAAAAAGGCATTTTAGCTGAATATGGAGTGAAAGTAATTGGCGTAAATATTGATGCTATTGAACGGGGTGAAGACCGCACTGCATTTAAAGAGACAATGACCCGGTTGGGCATAGAGATGCCAAAAAGTAAAGCAGTGTATACACTTGAAGATGCAGAAAAGGCTGCTGAAGAATTAGGATACCCCGTGGTTATAAGGCCTGCATTTACCATGGGGGGAACCGGTGGTGGGCTGGTATATAATATTGAAGAATTACGAGTAATTGCAAGCAGAGGATTATCGGCCAGCATTGTCAATCAGGTCCTTGTTGAAGAATCCGTTTTGGGATGGGAGGAACTGGAACTGGAAGTAGTAAGAGATTCGAAAAACCAAATGATCACCGTTTGTTTCATTGAAAATGTTGATGCCATGGGTGTGCATACAGGTGATTCCTTCTGTACAGCTCCCATGCTTACCATTGATACTAAACTTCAAAGACGATTACAGAAATATTCATATGACATTGTGGAAGCTATCGAAGTTATTGGTGGAACAAATATCCAATTTGCACATGATCCAAAAACAGGAAGGGTTGTTGTGATAGAAATAAATCCGCGCACTTCGCGTTCATCTGCACTTGCCTCCAAAGCAACAGGATTCCCAATCGCTTTTGTGTCTTCTCTTCTTGCAGGAGGGTTGACTCTTGATGAAATACCTTACTGGCGCGATGGGTCACTTGAAAAATATACACCTTCGGGAGATTATGTGGTAGTGAAATTTTCACGTTGGGCTTTTGAAAAATTTGAGGGGCTGGTTGATAAACTTGGTACGCAGATGCTGGCAGTAGGGGAAGTCATGAGTATTGGGAAAACCTATAAAGAAGCCTTTCAGAAAGCTATACGCTCATTAGAGATTGGACGTTATGGGATGGGATTTGCCAAAGATTTTAATAATAAGTCTCTGGATGAACTGATGACTATGCTCAATTATCCTTCCAGTGAACGACAATTTATTATGTATGAAGCACTTCGTAAAGGAGCTGACGTGGAGAAACTTTCACAAAAAACACATATTAAATCCTGGTTTATCTCACAAATGAAAGAACTGGTGGAACTCGAAGAAAAAATACTGAGTTATAGAGGTAAATCTATCCCTGATGAAATTTTTATCCAGGCTAAAAAAGATGGGTTCGCAGATAAATATTTATCAAAAATCTTACAATTACCTGAACAGGCTATAAGGGAAAAGCGAATTTCACTTGGATTAACAGGCGCATGGGAACCAGTGCCGGTCAGCGGTGTTGAAAATGCTGCATATTATTTCTCAACATATAATGCTCCTGATAGAGTTGAAGTCAGCAACAGGAAAAAAATTATGGTATTAGGAGGAGGTCCAAACAGGATAGGACAGGGAATTGAGTTTGATTATTGTTGTGTGCATGCAGCCTTTGCTATTCGAGATGCCGGATATGAATCTATTATGGTAAACTGCAATCCCGAAACGGTTTCTACAGATTATGATACTTCAGACAAACTGTATTTTGAACCACTTACTGCAGAGGATGTCCTGAATATTTATTTCAAGGAAAAACCTGAAGGAGTGATTGTACAGTTTGGAGGGCAGACACCTTTGAATCTGGCCAATGAGTTGGCCGAAGCTGGAGTTAGAATATTAGGAACTACACCAGACACCATCGATTTGGCGGAAGATCGTGACAGATTCAGGCAGGTAATAGATAAACTTGGGATTCCTCAACCTGAGTCCGGAATGGCAACTAACCTGAAAGAAGCTGCTGAAATTGCAAAACGAATCGGATATCCTTTAATGGTAAGACCTTCATATGTTTTAGGTGGCAGGGCAATGAAAATCTGCCCTTCGGCGTATCGTGCGACATCCTTGAGC
>CAZKMG010000395.1:0-3780 GCA_964553465.1 uncultured Bacteroidaceae bacterium | reverse complement strand
TATGTATTAACCATGCGCGATGAATTTCCGTGTTCAACTATCCCGTGGATAAACATGGGATATAAACTTTGGTTTGTTGAACCTGATAACTATTCTTATCCAATAGAATTAATAGAGAAAAGAATTAATGCAAAAACAAAAATTCTGGTTTCTTCTTATGTTCAGTATCGTACGGGTTTCAGACAGGATCTTAATGCCCTTGCCAAGCTTTGTAAAAAACACAATTTGTACCTTGTAATTAATGCCACCCAGGCAATGGGAGTTATGCCAATCGATGTCAGGAAAGATGATATTGATTTTATGGCTTTTTCAGGCTTAAAATGGACTACAGCAGGATATGGTGCTGGTGCTTTATTTATTAGAAAAGAGATGATCAATAAATTTAAAACACCATTTGCTGGATGGCAAAGTACTCAGGATCCGGAAAATATGGATAATTCAAATTTTCAACTTCGGAATGACGTCTCAACAATCGAGGCAGGCTGCCCTAATTTCCCCGCAATATTTGCTTTGGGAGGTGCCCTGGATTTAATTCATTCCATTGGCCTTGAAAATATTCATCAGCGTATTATATTTCTAGTCAAACTATTGCAAAAGAATTGCAAGAAAATTGGCCTTCACTCAATTAATTTCATGGATAAAAATTGTTCCGGTATACTGATTATTAAAACTAAAAATGCAAAAACAATAACAAAAGAACTGGCACTTAAAAATATTCTGGTATCGACACGTGGTGAGGGAATTCGCGTTTCTTTAAGTTTTTTTAACAACGAACAGGACATTGAAACATTTTGTGAGGAAGTTCGTAAAATGAAATTGTTATTCTAAAAGTACTTTTTATGATGTATAATTTCCAATTATTCTTTAGTATAATAATCATTTCATAAAGCTTTTATTATTTGTTAAAATTGATAAAAACCATAAAGTATCAAATTAACTTAATAGAATTCTTTGTTTTTTCAAATTAACCACTAAAAAGTAAATCTATGAGATCAAAAACATTAATGATTATTCTTGTTTTATCTGCTATGTCATGTAAAGTTTTTTCCCAATCTTTCATATATGGAATATATAACGGTAACGGATTGAATATTCTTGATGTCGAGGAGTCTGAAGGATGGACTCTTAATGATTGGGGTACATACAGCAACCTAACTTCTCTTGAAGGTTTATTTAAACTGAGGGATAAATTTCTGCTGGGTGGGGAAATAGGCGCTCAAAGATTATATTACTGGGAAAGACGAAGTCCGAGTACTGGTTATTTTACATGGGGTACAAGATGGACATATAATGTTGGTGCTCTTGCTGCAACGTCTCTTATTGATGAGAAACTTATGCTTAAAGCAGGTGCTGCTGCGAGAATTTATGCCGATGGTTCAGGTACTGCACTCGCAGTAATGGCTGCACTTGATTATGCATTGTTTTCTTTTGGAAAATTCTCCGTACCTCTTGGTTTTAGATCTGACTTTATTATGGCAAAAGCACCAACGGTTTGCCTGAATATTACACTGGGTTTGCGCAAGAATCCCTGAAACTGAATTTAATATACAATAGACACTCTCTTAATATGACTTTGATTTGACCAAAATTGAGCAATGTTATTTTAATTAAACATCCTAGAAACATTCAGACAATTAAAAATGTAACAATTATTAATTAATATTCGTTAAACATTTGACATATCATTGATACGAATCTAATATGACTATCATGGTAAAAGGTTTTAACAATAAGTTACCTGGATTATTAAAAATACTTCTGTTATTTATTTTCGTTATCTCTATGTCAGGATGTGCAGCAACCCATCATAGATCAAAAAATGACCGTAAAAAGGGATTAATGCTTCTGGAGAATACATCTCAATCCATGAATAAAAAATATAAAAAAACGAGATTCGCAAAAAAGAGTCAGAGAAGACATAAAAGAAACCACGGACTTAAGTAATTCAGGTCATATAAGGACTCTTTACATTACCACAAATCATACATCGTATTTATTATCCTACCAAAAAAAGGATAGAATCGTTTGATGGTTTGTAACATATAAAGAAAAAACCAAATATGTTCAAAGTCTGGTCAACCAGGTAAATTCCTTCTGAATGTTGAGGTTGTCACAGATAGATTATAGGGTTTAAAGTACTGATTTTGTGTTTAATAGATATGGCTTTATGATATCATTTTGATATACGGATGTCCCATCATAGGTTAGTGTTACTACAGGAACACCAGTAATCCGCTTGATTTCATGTGTCATAGCTTCAGTGACAAGAGACGGGCAGCAGTATGCAGGATTGGTTTGTATAAAAAGAGAGGTATCAGGGTAATTTTCAATTATATAAAAGATCTTCATGATATTATCATATGACTCTCCTGAATGAAGCAAATGGATATTAAAATCAGCAAGATGTTTTTCCAGTCTTTTTGAGTTTATAACAGGTTTAGCACCCAGATACTTTCTGAAATGTTTGTTGTAATACCTGTCATCAAAAAATTTGAATACAGATATCATCATCCTGTACAGGCCAGCATCTGTAATATTTCCACGATAAGCTTTTCTTCTGAGGAAATTTTCAATCGTTATATTGACCAGCTCATTGTAAGGAGTGGTAATGACTTCTCCTCCAGCTTCTTCAACAGCATGGATGAGCCCCTGGTTCATAATATCATTGTCACGTACATAAAAGTCACCAAAAATGGCTGCAAGTGGTCTTTTTCCCTCTGATTTTTCAAGTTTATCAAATAATGAGATGGCCTCGGAGATTGAAGTATCCATAGATTTTTCTCCAACAAAGGCTCTCTCCAAAATTTTAGTGGCCTCCCTGATAGTTAAGTCAGTACTTCCTTTTATCTTTTCATATGGCCGGATCTTACAACCAATTTTTTTGATTAATCCTCCT
The DNA here is from genome assembly GCA_964553465.1 of uncultured Bacteroidaceae bacterium. Taxonomy (GTDB): domain Bacteria; phylum Bacteroidota; class Bacteroidia; order Bacteroidales; genus CAZKMG01. Next base: position 884 of record CAZKMG010000395.1, on the reverse strand, counting down.
AACATATAGGCAAAATAGGCGTAATAACATGCTCCCAGTGACAATTCAAGATGTGTTAATTTACCATTATAAACACTGGCCTTCTCAAGTCCGTTACCAAAAGATTCCAGTAAGCTTTTTATATAATATGGATAAAGTCTAAGGTTACATGACAACATACTTTCCATCATCCATAATGCAGTATTTTCAGGTTTTAAGTTATATTTTTCAATATATTCAATGAATTCCTGTACAATGATGTTCAACGGCAGGCATTGCCCTGAATTATGTGCCATACTTTTCTTTATAATGAGTTCACTTGATTCCATGAGTCTTGCATCAATTCCAACACGTATCAGATTGCTAACGATTAACGGTGAAACAATAGGATCCCAACTTGGAAAAAGAAGTGTTTTACCATTTATCTTTGATTCAAGATGGGGGATTATTCTTACAGACTCGTGTATCAATCTTCCGGTATCACTTAATGAGTGATTTCTGAAGGACCTGATGGCGGCTTCAATCCTGGTTTCATAGCCCATATTTGAATCATGTTCGTCAATCTGTAAAATGAGATAAGGCTTTTGATAGAAATTAAGAATCTTTTTGAAATATTCGATAATAAATGAATCAGGAGCACACTTGAAAGCAGTAATAAGTACCGGATAAAGGTTTTTCGTTGTGGCAATAATTCTTGCTGTTTCAAGAATATTGGAAGCATAATACCAAGGGATCTTTTTTGTCAGTTTGGTAATTTCTTCAATATCAACTTCCGGATGGGGGATCATATCCTGGAAGAAAGTTTTAATACCTCTGGTTGAAAATAAATCTGGAATCCCCTTATTTAAAGTCGGAGAAAGCACTACATACGGCCTTCCTAAAAACACTATAGAAATTGAGCTTGT
>CAZKMG010000394.1:0-3788 GCA_964553465.1 uncultured Bacteroidaceae bacterium | reverse complement strand
GGACAGGACTGCTTGATTTTAACCAGACAATTCGCGACCTTTATGCGCTTCGTTTTAAAAATAACCCGGATTCAGAAGCGGCCAAGCGATTCAAGGCCAGGATGGAGAATAATCCTCCCAGTTTTAAAAGAAAAAATGTAACCGGGAAAATCATTGTTCCGGAAATCACTTTTACTGAATGTAAAGATCTTGACCTTGCAACGGTATTACCTCACATTGTACCCAAGGATGGAAAATCAATTATCATTTGCAAATCATGGAACCCGGGTGAATTACAGATTGACCTGTTTTCAACAAAAGGCACAAAGCTGACTAACCTGTATACCGGGACCATCGGTAAGCAAAGAATATTTTTAATCACCTGGGATGGGAAGGACTCTTCCGGTAATGCAACTTATAAAGGAGAATATAAAATCAGGTGGACAATTAACGGAGGATATCGTGAGTTCCCTGTCGTAATTAATTAAGTTCCATTCTACAGACCTTTTTAATTATGTTTCATAATACTAACAGAAAGAGAATTCTAAAAACAAAACAATGAAAAAGATTACATATTCAGTTACTAAATTTTTATTATTTACAGTTGTAATTTACATGAGTTATTTGCCTTTGATGGCCCAAAGGGGAAATTCTTCCAATATTACTCCACAGGAGTTATATGAGAGAGTAATTAATACTATAAATTTCCCAAGTGGTGAGCGTTTCTGCTGGCAGGCCAGGGGCGGGCTGTCCCAGTTTATTAATAAATATGAATCAACTAAAAATACTGAATGGTTGGATGCAGGATTTAGATACTGTGATTTTCTAATTGGCAAAATGGACACTTCACCTGATGGCTATAAAGGATGGATAGGTCCTTTCCTCTCAGATATGAAATATTACCAGGATGTTCTGGTTGGTGATGCACTCCTGTTCGAAGGAATTCTTGATTATTGCATACTCGTAAAGGAAAATAAAGATTTAGAGAAAAAATACGGGGAGAAAATTAAACCCTATATAGAATCAGTCAAAAAAGATTTCGTGGAAAAATATGATAAACGAGGAACATGGATTGATGATGGACCATATGGAGGTTATATCAATTCTGATAAATTTCTTAAAGAGGGGAATCTGAAAGAATGGATCATTGCTCCCAATGCTGCAGAGGCAAACCAGAGTCATCCTTTTAACAAACAGATGGATGCAGGTATTGTTTTTATTAAACTTTATAAGCTTACTAAAGATAATTTTTACAGGGACAGGGCAGTGAAAATTTTCTTCACAGCAAAAAGCCATTTTCAGTATTTTGATAATCACTACTGTTGGAACTATTGGGAACCGCTTTATCCTGGAGATATTAACATGGAAAGGCATAATACACGGCATGGTGTTTGGGTTCATTCTTGGAGGTCAGGATACCAGGCAGGTGAAGTAGGTAAAATTGTTGAGGCATACAACTATGGGATAGTTTTTGATGAACAGGATATTAAAAGAATCATCAATACTAATTTGGATGTGATGTGGAACAAAGACCGGGAAAATCCGAAATTCATTAATTCGAACGGATTGGGTGCTGATGGAGATACTTCCGGAATGGCTGCATTTCAGAGGGCATATGGACATTCAAATGTCACTAAAAACACAGGTGAATTATGGACAAGCTTGCTCGATTTTGACCAGACAATCCGGAATCTTTATGCTCTTCGGTTTAAGAATAATCCAGACTCAGAAGCAGCTGTACGGTTTAAAACCAAAATGCAGAATAATCCTCCCAGTTTTAAAAGAAAAAATGTAGTCGGGAAAGTTATTGTTCCGAAAATCACTTTTACTGAATGTAAAGATCTTGACCTTGCAACGGTTTTACCGCACATTGTACCGAAGGATGGAAAATCAATTATCATCTGCAAATCCTGGAACCCAGGTGAATTACAAATTGACCTGATTTCTAAAACAGGAGCAAAGCTGGCTAATCTATATACAGGTACTATTAGCAAGCAAAGAATATTCCTGATCACATGGGATGGGAAGGACCCTTCCGGTAAAGCAACTTATAAAGGAGAATATAAAATTAGGTGGACAATTAACGGAGGATATCGTGAATTCCCGGTTGTAATAAATTAATAGTTATAATATTCTGAATCAGACCACTAAAACTAAATATTATGAAACGAGCATGAATTTAACATGCTTAAATTCACAAAAGAGCATGTTTAAATTCATCGCGAGTTCCATGTGACCATAAAAACTAAAAATTTAAACACATGAAAAAACTAAAACTATCTACTTTCAATCTTTTATTGACATTCATATTATGTTTGTCGTTTACTTCCTGTGGGAAAAAAGGAGTAACTCTTGATACCACACCTGATGCCATGCTGGAAAAAATGCTCAATAATCCTAATATCCAGGGAACCTTTACCGGAGAAACCTTTTGCTGGCAGGCTAATGTCGGAATGGGCCAGTTTGTTAGTAACTATGAAATCACCGAGGATACTAAATGGCTCGATGCGGGGATAAAATATTATGACTATTTAATTTCCAGAATGATCCTTGATCCTGATGGCTATAAATCCTGGATGGGACCTTACGGATATGATGAAAGTTACTGGCAGGATGCTTTGGTTGGAGATGCAATCCTCTTAGCTAATATGCTTGATTTTTCAGCTCTAGTGATGGAAAATGGAAAACTGAATAAAAAGTATGGAGATAAGGCAAATGAATATGTTGAACTGGCTAGGAAAGATTTTATTGAAAAGTGGGATAAGAGAGGATGTTGGATTGATGATAGTCCATATGGCAGTTATATTGGATTCAATAAATATTTAAAATCAGATAACCTGACCGAATGGATTCTTGCCCCTGAAGTTTCACGATCAGGTGTAAGTCATCCTTTTAATAAACAGGAGGATGTAGCTGAAGTCTGCCTGCTCCTGCACCGTATAACCGGCGACCAATTTTACTGGGACAGGGCAGAAAGTATTTTCTTTACTGCTAAAAGTCATTTCCAGTATTTTGACGATCACTATTGCTGGAATTATTATGATCCTCTTTATCCGGGTGATATTGATCTGCAGAAAAAAGAAACCCGTCATGGCGTTTGGGTTCACCCATGGCGGTCAGGATACCAGGCAGGGGAGGTTGGTAAAATCGTGATGGCGTATCATTATGGGATGGTTTTTGACGAACAGGACATCCAGAGGATCATCAATACCAACCTGAATGTGATGTGGAATAAGGACCGTGAGAATCCTAAGTTCATCAGCTCTAACGGATTGGGTGCAGATGGGGATACAACTGGATTAGCCGACTTCCAACGCACCTATGGACATTCAAATGTCACTAAAAACGCTGGACAGCTCTGGACCAGTTTGATGGATTTTGATCAGACAATCAGGGACCTTGCCGCTGCGCGATATAAAGGGAGAGAAGATTCTCCAGGATATAAAAGATTTATGGAAAGAATGACTAAGAATCCTCCCAGTTTTAAACGAAAATATGCGAAAGCTGATGTTACAGTCCCTGTAATTCATTTTACCGAATGCAAAGACCTTTATCTTGCCACAGTTCTACCACATACAGTACCAAAAGATGGAGAATCAATTATTGTCTGCAAATCATGGAATCCCGGAAAACTCCTGATTGATCTTTATTCCAAAGCAGATGAAAAACTTGCAAATCTTTATACCGGGAATATTGAAAAGGAAAGGACATTCCTGATCCTATGGGATGGAACAGATCCTAAGAATATATCAACATATAGTGGGGAATTTAAAATTCGGTGGACAATTAATGGAGGATACCGTGAATTT
>CAZKMG010000393.1:0-3791 GCA_964553465.1 uncultured Bacteroidaceae bacterium | reverse complement strand
TCCAGGGCCCCGGAGGAATTATCCGAAAAACTTAAATTTATCCTAACGGTAAAATGTATTTCTTTTGAGTCGGCAATGAATAATGAATCACTTTGCCCGGCGCAAATACTGCTTAAGAAAAGAAAAGACAGGATGAGCTTATATATGTGATGTAACCCAAAAGACATAAAATTAATATATCTGCTTTTTACTTAATAATAACAACATGTTTCTTAAATAAAAACCTAAATACCTTATTAACAAATTATTAGATATCCTCTGTTCAAAACGCGATTCAAATTTGCAATCAACTTATATGAATTATAAAAAGATTATTTTCCAAGCATAGGAAATAACTGCCTTATTTCATCATCAGTTGGACGTCTGCCATACTCACAAATCTCAAAAGCTTCAGCCACCGTAACTTTCTCTGCTTTTTCTTTTCCATACCATTTGATTAATGATTCCCTAACAGCAGGAGAGACATTTCTTTTCCTCCTGGAGGCCAGCCATTCTATCCGTTCACTCTCATCTTTAGGAACTTCATCCAGTTGTCCTGCCACCCAGGGTAACCATTCAAAAAATTGTGATTTATGTGCTGAGGCTGCATAAATTTTCTGATCATAGACATCGGAAATATCAACCGCTATATCAGGTTCAAATGGATAAGGTTTTTGGAAGCGGTCCTGTACATATAGAAAAACCGGATTCCTTTTAAGTGGGGGCGTATCAGGTACAACATTGGGTACAATAACCATGTAGGCAGCATCCTGTACCAGAATTGCTGTGTTCCTGTGATCCGGGTGATAATCATTAGACCGGGGACCAATGACAATGTCGGCATTCCATTCACGTATCAGCCTGATTAAATCAAACCGGATATGTAATTCGGGCAATAATTCTCCATCGTGGTTCGGAAGGACTTTGTAAGTAACACCGAACCTTTTAGCAGCTTCCTGAGCTTCAGCAGCCCGGACTTTGGCAAGGGTACCTCCGCCCATACTATAATGACCCGCATCACCATTAGTACAGGATATAAATAATACATTATGTCCGAGCCTGGAAAATTTTATTGCTGTTCCACCTGCTGACAAATCATCATCATCAGGATGGGCGCCAATTACAACAATATTTAATATTTTGTTTTGTGCCGAGATAAAATTAATGGAGGCAGCCATTATAAGAATAAATAATATATTTTTCATCAGAATAAAATTTATGTTACATATAGGATTAAATCCATTGAATTTCATTTATTAAGCATTTACAAAAGTTTTCTATAGAGTGATCAAACTGTATAAAAAACAACAATCGGGAAAATTCAATTATTACACAATTACTTCCCGAGCATAGGAAATAATTTTCTTATTTCATTATCATCAGGATGCCTGCCATATTCGCATATCTCAAATACTTCTGCATCAATTATTTTATCAGCCTTTTCCTTCCCATACCATTTGATCAATGATGTCCTTACATCTGGCGTAATAGGTACTCTCCATTTTATACCCAGCCATTCCAGTTTCTTATTTTCATCCGTTGGAACCTCGTCAAAATAGCCCTCAACCCAGGGGATCCATTCAAAAAACTGTGATTTATGTGCTGAAACAGCGTAGATTTTTTGACGATACACATCAGTAATATCAACTGCAATGTCAGGCTGAAAAGGATAAGGTTTTTGAAAACCGTCCTGCACATAAAGAAAAACCGGATTCTTTTTCAATGGTGGTGTATCAGGGACAATATTGGGAACAATAACCATATAGGCAGCATCCTGTACAAGGATAGCAGTGTTTCGGTGGTCTGGGTGATAATCGTTTGATCGGTGCGTAATTACCACATCTGCATTCCATTCACGAATCAGGCGAATTAAATCAAACCTTATATACAGTGCAGGAATTAGTTCGCCATCGTGGTTAGGAAGCACCTTATATGTTACTCCAAATCTCTTTCCGGCTTCCTGGGCCTCAGCAGCACGGACTTTTGCCAAAGTACCACCTCCCATGTTGAAGTGACCGGCATCCCCATTGGTGCATGAAACGAATAAAACCTTATGCCCCATATTAGCAAATTTAATAGCTGTTCCCCCTGCTGTCAGATCAGCATCATCAGGGTGAGCGCCAATTACAACAATATTCATGGAATTAGATTGTGATAAAGTAAAATTTATTGATAAAGCTATGAAAAATAATAAAAACAATGTTCTCATAATTTCTTTTTTAAATGTAACAATTTCAAAAGGAATAAATAAAAAGTGATCCGTGATTTGAAATTCATATTTGCCAGTTAAAAGAAATAAATATAAAATGCAACTATAATACTTAAAATAACTACTGTATTGATGATATCCCATTTGTTCCAGCTTTCCCTGGTGATCCTTCTTTGTTCAGGAGTTGTCGAAAAGAAAGTAAGACCTGAAAGTTTTTCTTCCGTTGCTTTTTCTGTAAAGAAGCTAACAATAATAATCACCGCAACAACAATGAAGAAGAGTACAATTTCATAATGCAGCCAGTTTGGAGCTACGAAAATCTTATAAATAAAACTGTCCTGATTCATCCCGGATGAAAATATTTTTAATCCAAGTCTCGTCATGCCAAGCACAAAACCGGTTATAAGACCGGTAAGTCCTCCGGAAGAAGTAATTTTTCGTGAGAATACCCCAAGCAGGAACACGGCTGCAATGCCGGGGGCAAGAAGTGACTGGACATCCTGAAGATATTCATAAAGAACCTTGCCAAGCCCTTTCATTACGGGTATCCAGAGTATCCCGCAAATGACAATTACTGTTGTGGCAATTCTCCCGACACGCACCAATTCTTTCTCACTAGCCTTCGGTTTATATTTTTTATAAAAGTCAACAGTAAAAAGCATTGATGAAGAATTAAATAAGGAAGCGAGTGAACTCATCAATGCTGCAAGAATTCCTCCAATAACAATACCCTTAAAGCCAATTGGTAATAGTGATTTTACAAGAGTGGGAAATGCTTCGTCAGAGCTGTTCAACTGAATAAGACCTTTCTGGTTAAGAGCAAAAGCGATCATCCCTGGTATAAGGAAAATGAAAACAGGAGTTAATTTGAGGTATGCAGCAAAAATAGTTCCCCTGCGTGCCTGTTTCTGGTCTCTTCCTGAAAGAACTCTTTGCACAATATACTGATCGGTACACCAGTACCAGAAACCAATAATGGCTGAACCTAATATCACACCGGTCCAGGGGAAATCCGGATCTTTGGCAGATCTTATCAGGCTGGTCATAGAATCACCGAAAGGGGTTGTATTTGAGCTGCAAATTGCCATCATTTCCCCCCATCCACCTAACTTAATTAATCCTACTGTTACAATTACGATCGATCCTATAAGCAATACCGGGGTTTGCAACACTGAGGTGTACATCACAGCCTTCATGCCACCTATCACGGTGTACAATCCTGTTAGAATAACCAGTCCAACAGCGCTAATCCAGAAAAAATCAATTCCCCAGATCGTTTCAATTCCAAAAACCTGTTTAAATACCACTCCACCTGCATAAACAGTAACAGCTACTTTAGTTAATACATAACTTACAAGAGAAATAATAGAAAGAAAAGAGCGTGCTGAAGCATTATACCTTCTTTCGAGGAATTCTGGCATGGTAAAAACCATGCTTCTTGCATAAAACGGAACAAAAAACCATCCCAGGATAAGGATGATCCAACCATGCATTTCCCAATGTGCCATTGCCATACCACTATCGGCACCAGCTCCTGCAAGTCCTACCAGATGCTCAGAACCAATATTGGAAGCAAAAATGGAAGCCCCAATAACCAGCCAGG
>CAZKMG010000392.1:0-3791 GCA_964553465.1 uncultured Bacteroidaceae bacterium | reverse complement strand
TGTGATGTTTGATTCATTGGTTAATCTTCTTATTGGCTCTTCCTGGATGACTTTTGACGGACGACGATTATTTCTTCATCATTTTTGCATTAAGCCTGAATACAGATGCAAAGGTCTTGGTACAAAACTGGCAAAAGCTTCACTGAAGTATATACAAACTAGCGGGCATCAGGTAAAACTTGAAGTGCATAAGGATAATTATATTGCAAAGCATCTTTATGAAAAATTCGGTTTTTTTGCGTTTACTGATTATGATATTTATATGATCAGGGATGTGAATAATATTGTTATTTGAACCCTGTATTAAAAGTGAACTTATTTTGTCCTATGTTAAGAACCATTTATTATCTGCTAAATTCTGATCAAAGACTTTTAATACGTAGGTTCATTTACTTTCCCTTGGATTTTATGGATAAATTAATTGGAAAAAAGGATAAACTTATTCCTGAAAAGGGTCTTATCTATACTGGTAGAGGCAATTTTAAAGAGCAAGGTGAACAATTTTTCAAATATTTTTTGCAATACGGAGATCTGAAACCTGATTATCAAGTTCTCGAAATTGGTTGCGGAATTGGACGAATGGCTCTGCCCTTACTGGGATATCTAAATGAGAAAGGCTCATATAAAGGTTTTGATATCGTTAAAAAAGGAATAGAATGGTGCAATCGGAATATCGCTTCAAATTATCCTGCATTCAAATTCTTTCATTGCAACATTTATAACGAACTGTATAACTCTAAAGGTGAGATACTTCCTAATGAATTTATTTTCCCCTTTAATAATAATGAATTTGATTTTGCTATTCTCGCTTCTGTATTTACTCATATGCTTGAAGAGGAAGTAATACATTATCTGGATGAGTTGTCAAGGGTAATGAACAAAGGGGCTAGGGCATTTATAACCCTTTTTTTACTGAATTATGAATCCCAATCCCTCATGATTTCAGGAAAAAAAAGTTTCATGTTTCCATATAAATCTGGAAATTACAGTACTATGCGCAGACATCCTGCAGTTGGGAATGTTGCATATAAAGAAGAATTTATTTACAACGAAACTGCCCTTAGGAACTTTAAGATAATTAAAACCTTACCAGGTAGTTGGTGTGGGAGAAGGAAAGGGGAGTACACAGATTTTCAGGATATAATGATACTTCAAAAAATTTAATAATTAAAAGATGAGACATCTAATAAGCTTTTTTATTATGTTTCAATTCTGTTCTCTGGTAGGAGCTCAGCAAGTTGATGAATTTAATCTTTCAAAATGGGATCCAAAAATTTTAAAATCTGCCAATTCTGCTTCAGATATTGATTATCTCACTCATGAAGAGAAAAAAGTGATATTTATTACTAATCTGGCCAGAATAAATGGACCTTTGTTCATTGAAACCATCCTTGATCCCTATTTAGAAGGAGAAACCAAAACAAAATATGTGCGATCACTCTATAAAGAATTATCTCGAGTTAAAGATCTTCCTCTATTATTTCCTGAAAAGGACCTTTACAATATAGCATATGTTCATGCCCAAAAATCTGGTAATAAAGGTTCAGTTGGACATCAAGATTTTGACAAACGTTTTAAACCTGTTCTTGGGAAATATAATATGGTTGCTGAGAATTGTGCTTATGGATTTAAAAACGGAGGGGTTAATGCGATTCAATTGCTTATAGATGAAGGGATTTCAAGTCTTGGGCATAGAAAAAATATGCTTTCTCCTAATTATAACTCGATTGGTGTTGCTATCCAGCCACATAAAAGATTCAAGTATAATTGCGTAATGGATTTTGGTAAGAAAACAGATTAATTGGATACTAAAATCATTAGAAATATGTTTACCAGAAATAATTCTCGATCTTTGAATTAATAATACTTTACACCGATATTCTAACTTGATATTTTAATTTTATTAAAATAGCATTAGATGAGACATGATCGTTCACATACTAAAATAGTTGCAACACTTGGGCCTGCTTCCTCCTCCAAAGCGATATTACGAAAATTGTTTGATGAAGGAATTGATGTTTGCAGATTAAATTTTTCACATGGTAGTCATGAAGACCACTTAAAAAGCATTGATATCATTCGTGAATTAAATGAGGAAATGGGAATAAATGTTGCAATACTGGCTGATCTCCAGGGGCCTAAGCTGAGGATTGGTGAAGTGGAGAATAATTCTGTCAAATTAATTGATGGAAATGAATTCAGACTAGTGAGCGAATATTGCATCGGTACTTCAGAGAAAGCATATATGAGTTATGAATTGCTCCCCAAGGATGTGCATCCGGGAGAGTTTATTTTAATTGACGATGGTAAGATAAAACTTAAAGTTGTTGATACAAACCGCAAAGATACTGTTATAACGCAGGTCATATACGGGGGGATACTTTCTTCAAGAAAAGGGGTAAATCTGCCAGACACAAAGGTTTCACTACCTAGTCTTACAGAAAAAGATATACACGATGCTGAATTTGCTTTGCATAATAATGTAGACTGGATTGCCCTTTCTTTTGTCAGAAGTGTTACAGATATCATTGATCTTAAAGAACTTATAAAGCGAAGCAAGAAATCTGTACGAATTATTGCGAAAATTGAGAAGCCTGAAGCTCTAACTGATATTGATCAGATTATAGATATTTCTGACGGAATTATGGTTGCCAGAGGTGATTTAGGAGTAGAGGTGGATTTTGACCAGGTTCCAATGATACAGAAACAAATTGTCGAAAAATGTATCATTCATTCAAAACCGGTAATCATCGCGACACAAATGATGGAAAGCATGATAACAAATTTCCGGCCTACAAGAGCAGAGGCGACAGATGTGGCTAATGCAGTTCTCGATGGAGCTGATACTCTTATGCTCAGCGGTGAAACCTCAACTGGTAAATTTCCTGTGGATGTTATTATAAGCATGCAAAAAATTATTGACTTTACTGAATCACACGGTTTCAAATACTTCCGAAATCATCCTCCGAAAGAATTCTCACGTACTTTCCTTCCAGATTCCATTTGTTATAATGCCTGCAATATGGCTGTTCAAACCAGTGCAAAAGCCATTATTACATTTACCCACTCCGGAAATACTGCTATCAGAATATCTTCATACAGGCCCAAATCTGACATCTTTGCCTTTACAATGAACAAAAACATCTTACCTATGCTTTCACTTGTTTGGGGAGTCAGAACATTTTATACAGAGGAATACAAAAATATTGAAGATTATATAAACCACTCCATTGAGTTCCTGTTAAATAAAAACTACATTTCACAGGGTGATGTTGTTGTACATGTTGGAAGTGTACCATTGATGGAAAGAGGCAGAACAAATATTATAAAGTTGAGTTATATATAAGTATTTCAAATGCTGGACGAATTTCTATTCTCTTTAAAAGTATAGATATTATTATTACGAATTTCATCCTTGGACAAAATAACCTGCAAAGAATATGCAAACACTTCAAACCCTTATAAAACAAACAGAAGACAGGTGGCTTAAAATTTTATATTCGCAGGTGGAATTAATTTTCGAAAAGGATCCAATTCCTTCACACAGTGAGGATCACCATTTACGTGTCTGGAATTATGCAAAAACTGTGGTTGAAGAATTACATAATAGAGGAATAGAACTTAAGGCCTCCGATCTGGAAGAACTCATCATTGCAATTTTTTTTCATGATACCGGACTGGTTTTAACCCGGGGTTCAAATCATGGAATATCAGGAAGCGAGATTTGTTACCAATGGTTGGAAAGCAATCATCTTATAACTAAAGTTGATACCGAAAAAATACTTAATGCG
>CAZKMG010000391.1:0-3796 GCA_964553465.1 uncultured Bacteroidaceae bacterium | reverse complement strand
GAATTATTGAATTCTTCAGGACCGGTATCGCCCCGGTAAGTCCTGAGGAAACACTTGAAATTGTTGCATTTATGGAAGCTGCAGAGGAAAGCAAAAAAAAGGGAGGTGTCTTTGTGGATCTGCAGGCAATGATGCAAAGAGCAAAAAAAAGGCTGAACATGACAGGTCTGTTGAAACCATCAGTCAGAATGGAGGAAATATATTACCTTAGATGATTCACCAGTGGCCCCTGAATTTGAAAACGGGTTTATAAAATAAGTTGAGGGACTCATTAAGTTATCTAAACAATGATTTCAAATAAACCATTTTATAAGGACAAACTCAGGATTGAAATATTTGATAAAACAGAAGACATGGGGGAAGCCTCTGCCGCTTTTGTTGCTGATAAACTCAATGAAGCAATACGTGAAAGGGGTACTGCCAATCTCATCATAGGGACCGGGGCATCACAATTTCCATTCCTTAACGCTCTTCTTAAGAAAAAAATTGACTGGGGTAAAATAAACCTGTTCCATCTTGATGAGTATATTGGAATCTCTGACCAGCATCCGGCAAGTTTCAGAAAATTTCTCAGAGAGCGTGTAGCAGATATAATACATCCTTTTAAGGCATACTATTTAAACGGAGACGCGAGTGATATCAATTCCGAAATGAAAAGGTATGAAATCCTGTTGAAGAGTCATCCTGTAGATGTCGCCTGTATTGGTATAGGTGAAAACGGGCATATAGCTTTTAATGATCCTGGAATTGCCGATTTCAATGATCCTCAATATGTAAAGCTGGTTGAGCCGGACGAAGCCTGCAGAATGCAGCAGGTGGGTGAAAAATGGTTTCCGACTATTGACCATGTTCCAAAGGAGGCTGCAACCTTAACAATTAAGGCCATAATGGATTGTAAGGCCATAAGTTGCTCTGTGCCTGACGAACGTAAATCAGAAGCTGTTTACAACACATTAAATGGAGAAATAAGCCCTGCATGTCCTGCTTCAGTTTTAAGAAAACATAATGATGCTCACCTGTTTTTAGACCGTTTTGCTGCAATGAAAATTCAAACCTAAAACTATTCATACCAAAAAAATGAAACGTAGAGTATTCCTGAAAAACACCCTGGCATCAAGTGCCGCAGTAATGGTAGCTCCAACTATTATTCCCTCATCTGTAATAGGGAAGAATCCTCCCAGCGACAGGATAAATATCGGACAAATAGGCTGCGGCAGGATCGGATTAACGCTTGACCTTCCCGCGGTCCTGAAATTTGATAGTGCCAGGGTAATTGCATGCAGTGATCTGGACAGTAACCGGCTCCTGGACGGGAAAAAATTCATTGAAACTTTTTACGAAAAAAAAACCGGGAAAAGTGGTTATGTAGATGTGAAAACCTATGGCGATTATCGTGAAATGTTATTAAGACCTGATATTGATGCAATAGTTATCAGTACACCCGATCACTGGCATGCTCAGCCAGCCATCGAAGCTGCCCTTGCCGGGAAAGATATCATGTTACAAAAACCCTTCTCATTGACTATTGCCGAAGGCCGGCTAATGTGCGAGATTGTAAAACAAAAAGGAAGAATCTTACAGGTTTGCACTCAGCATCGTACTTCTCAGCAATTCAGGATTGCAGCCGAATTGGTCCGGAACGGCAGAATAGGCAGGTTGCATACTGTGAGGGTTGGTTTTCCCGGCGATCCTGCAGGACCGGAGGCGGCAGAAATGCCCATTCCCAAAAATTTGAATTATGATATGTGGCTGGGTTCTACACCGGAAGTATATTACACAGAGATAGGTGTACACCCTCAAATAGGGTACGGCCGGCCCGGGTGGCTGAGACGACACCAGTTCGGGGCAGGAGCTATCACCGGCACCGGGCAGCACTATCTCGACCTTGCTGCATGGGGGATGGATACGGAATACACAGGACCTGTTTCTGTTGAAGCCGTTGCAGAATTTCCAACATCCGGTTTATGGGATGCTCATGGAGATTTTATGGTAAAAGCGGTATATGCAAATGGCGTAAATTGCTATATCAATTCACATTACCCGGTGGTTGTAAGATTTGAGGGAACCGAAGGTTGGGTTGCCGCCGGTCCCGGAACTTACAGAGTCACCTCAAGTGATCCAGTCCCGATTGATGAAAATGCCAAACTGCTTGATGCCAGTGATCCAAAGATCCTTGGCTCTGAGATTAAAGAAAACGAAATCCATCTGTATAAAGCAGAAGATCAGCATGGAAACTGGCTCGATTGCATTAAATCACGTAAACTGCCTATCTCAACCGCTGAAATAGGACACAGGAGTGGCAGCGTTTGCCTGTTAAGTGATATAGCAATGAAGCTTTCGAGAAAGCTATACTGGGATCCGGAAAAAGAGAGGTTTAAAAATGATGACGAAGCTAATTCCATGCTTTCCAGGACTCAAAGAAAACCCTGGGGCACTGATTATATTAAAACCTAACAGATCAATTCGTTCTGTTGATCGTGATTCAATTATTTAATTATGCGCAATTCTTCATGGAATGACCTGCTTGCCTTGATTGACGGGAAAATACCAGATTATCAGCCTGTAGGATTTATTATTGACAGCCCATGGATACCCGGATGGTACGGGATTTCAACCATTGATTATTATTCATCTGATAAATTGTGGTTAGAATCGAATCTAAAGGTAATGAATACATTTCCTGATGTATGGTTTATGCCGGCATTCTGGGCAGAATTTGGAATGTGTACTGAACCCTCTGCTTTTGGTTCAAAGATGATATTTCATGAGAAAAGTCTTCCCTATGCAGAAAAAATTATTTCAACTATAGAAGATGCTGGATCTCTTCCTCAACCGAATGTTAAGACAGACGGGTTATTACCATTTATTATCAGCCGTCTGAAGAACAACCAGGATGCTATCATTCATGCCGGTCACCAGGTTAGATTTGCGGTATCCAGGGGGCCTCTGAATATAGCCAGTTTTTTATTGGGAGCCAGCGAATTCATGATGGCTATAGCTACCGAACCTGCTGAGACACATACCCTCCTTAAAAAAATTACTGATTTTGTCTGCGACTGGCTGAACTGGCAGGTTGAGAGTTTCTCTTCCATCGAGGGTGTGTTGATCCTTGATGATATAATTGGATTCATAGGGGAGTCAGATTTTACAGCATTCGTTCTTCCTTATTTTGAACGCATATTCCGGAGCACAGGCCTTAAGGTGCGTTTTCTTCATAACGATGCAAATGGACTGTTCACTGCGAAGTATTTAAATGGAATGGGAGTAAATATGTTCAATTTCTCATTTAATCATTCTATGCGGGAGATACGGGAGATTGCCGGACCTGATGTGGTATTGGTAGGCAATATACCTCCAAGAGATGTACTTGCTGCAGGAACACCTGAACAGGTCAATTCCGCAGTGGAGAAAGCATGTAAAGAAATACGTGACCACAGACGAATAATCTGGTCTGTTGGAGGGGGGATGCCGCCTGATGTGCAGGATGCAAATATTAATGCATTTATCAAGGCAGTCAAAAATAATCCGGCTTAGAGGTTTTCAACAAAATTTTACGTGGTTTGACTTCAAAACATAGTGCAAAAGCCGGACATCATGAACACATTTGGCCGGTTGGATTACAATTAGCATACATAGCTGAATAGCAGGTGCTAAACTGCGGCCAAGGATGCTCAATTTACTCTGACCAATTGTGGTTTATGGCACTGGGTTTTGCATGGTAATGAAGTAACGAGGTAACGAGGTAACGTGGTGCTGGGTGAAAACGTGACGATGTGACGACGTGACGGGGGAGGTG
>CAZKMG010000390.1:0-3817 GCA_964553465.1 uncultured Bacteroidaceae bacterium | reverse complement strand
CATACTTTAAGATTTTCAACCATCCATGTTTGCGAGCCTATCCTGATGGTTTTATAATAATTTTTATCAATATCAACTATCCTGAAAGAATCCTCGACATGCATATCTTCACCTGATAATTCCATGTATGCTTTATCTTCTGCAGCATGGTAACTCATTTTTTGAGTATGCTTTGTAAAAAAACATGAAGTAATTAAAACTAACACTAAAATTGCAAATGAAATTTTCAATGTCATTTAGTGTTTAATGATTATTTATAGATATTATTCCAATAATTCGTAATCGTGCATTTCTTTCATAAATGAAACAAAGTCATCTTTTCTCTCGGAATCCATCCATGCTATTGCATTACGAGGATGCGTATTTAATGCACCAGTAATGAGGTAAGGAATATGATATCCCCAATCAATCTTTCTACTCCATGGTAAAACCTGTTCCTGGATAGCTTTAAACAAGGGTAGTAATCTGTATTTTGGATTTTTCAAAAAAGCAATTAGAATTTCAATCGGGCAATTACCTGCTCCACGACCCATTCCAAGTAATGTAGCATCCAACATAGTTGCTCCATTCATTAAGGCTGTAATTGTATTCGAAGTTGCAAGTTGCATATTGTTATGTGCATGAATTCCAATTTCTTTTCCCGGTAAAATTTCCCTGTATTTCTTCATCAGATATTCAATTGATTCGTAATGCATACTGCCAAAACTATCAACCAGGTAAAAAATGGGAACTTTCGATTTTGAAACATCGATCAAAGCCTCTTCTAAATCCGGTTCGCTAACACTGGATACGGCCATCAAATTAATGGTTACTTCATAGCCTTTATCCATGCAATGATGGGCCAGTTTTATAGCTTTATCCATCTGATGAGCATAGCAAGCAACGCGAATCATGTCTAATGAACTCTCACTAGCTATTGGTATATCATCAAAATCAACACGACCGATATCAGCCATAGCTGAAAGTTTTACAGAGTTATTTTTATCACCGACAATTCTTCTCAGATCTTTCTCGGAACAAAATTTCCAAGGTCCTACTTCTTTCCTTGAAAAAGCTTTCTCACTACTTATGTATCCAATCTCCATATAATCGACTCCGGCCTCTGCACAAGCCTCATAAACAGTCCTTACAAATTCATCGGTAAACTGCCAGTTATTCATTAAACCGCCATCACGAACAGTGCAGTCCATTACTTTAATATTTTCTTTATACATTTTTTATTATTATTAAATTATTTTAGTTGGTTATATTCTTTTTGATCCAGCAATTCCAATTCTTTTTGAATATTTTTATGAATAAGCATTTTAAAAATTTTCTCAAACAAATCGGGATTCAAATTAAATTCTTTTGCCCATTTACGTCTTAAAGCTAATAATTCTTTCTGTCTTGTTTTTGCAATAACTTCTTTTTTATCCGTTTTATATTTGACAATTTCTTCGACATAACGATTGCGATCACCAAAGAGTTTAAGAATCTGAAAGTCTAATTCATCAATACACTTCCTAATTTCCTGAAGGTTATTATGATCTTTTGGACCTTTCATTATTGATTATTTTGTGTAAAAATAACAATCCTGACTATATATTTGCTAAAATCTTAAAATTTATGTAATGAAAGTCAACCAAACAGCTTTTAAGATAATAATCAGCTATTATTCCTTGTCTTTAAATAATTCAGATTCAACCAGTTTAAATTCTATTACCATTCAGTTTTTGTAGAAAAGATGAATGAATTGAAATATAATAAAAAATTTATTTGTACGTAATTCAGAAAATAAATCGAATCAAATCTTTCAACTTTTTGAAACCTGAAATAAAGAAATGATCACCGAAAGTATTATTCGTATGTAATATATGAATGTATAAATTAACAACTTTGAACAATTAAAAATAATTTAGGAGATACATATTACAAATTGTTCAACCAAAGAATTAGTTTCTGATTTTAAAAAAGCAAGGAGATATAAAGTACTTCATACATTGGCTACTAAAGTAAGGGTGTAAAATTCGATAATTCAAAAACTCCCAATTGTTTTTCAATATCTCCCACTTTTTCCACCATTCTATCAAAACCGTCTTCACCGAACAACTCATGTTCCTTATCTTCAAAATCTTCGCCAAGGGCAAAATATTCGTTATTTGAAATAATTTTTCTTAAAGCCGGGAATAGCACGGTATCTTCTCTTGCTTCGTGGGGGCGATACATGTTGTTAAATTCATTAAGTGACATAATTAACTTTTCATTATCACCTTCTTCATATATGTTTTTTATTTGTGCATATTGAAGGATCTGTTCGGTTAATTTCCGGCCAGCCTGATGTTGTGCCCGAAGTACTTCCACCAGGTCGATTAACTTATTGGCACTCTCGAAACGGGGAAAGAGAAAATCTTCTTCAAGTTTCTCATGATAATCTTCAATAAAACTTCTGATTATTTGGGCTGAATTGTAAAGAGCATCTAAGGAAAATTGCTCTCGATGAATGAGATGTGCCTTGCAGGCATCATAGATGAGCATGATCCTGTTAAGTACCCCATGTTCACGCATTAAGTCTTCAGATGGTGAAACTCCTTCTTCGCTTTCGTTGCTGCAACCAGTTAAACTCAGTCCAACACCACTGGTTAAGGTGCCTAAAATGAAACCTTTTTTAAGAAATTCTCTCCTTTTATTAACAGGACCCTTAATAGAGCTTTGACTCTTTTTGTTGTATGTTTTCATCATTTAGGTTTTGAACGATTTATTAATTCCTGCATCTATTGACCATCTACCGCTGCCATATATTAACAGATATATCAATAGAATGGTCAATGCAAAATCAGTACGGTAATCATGCATCATTACCCAAAAGCCTTTATCTACCAAAATTGGCCATTTGGTTGTGATAAAAGCAGTTAGCATAACGATGATAAGAGGTATTGTGGCTAATCTAATGAATAATCCAAGCAAAATTAAGAAACCACAGAAAATCTCAAATGTACCTGTAAAGTACGCCCAGAATGCCGGATGAGAAAACCCAATTTTAATAAACCGACCAGTTCCAACTAATTCAGGAAATAAATATTTTTGAATTCCCTCTGACAGAAATATTAATCCAACAATTATCCTAACAAATAGTGCCCTGTTATCATTGATATTAGTAAGAACTATTGATTTAAACCTTGTGATTATTTTCATATCGATAAAAATTTATCAACTTGATTATATTGAATATTATCAATTTTATATGAATAATTTATAGGAGTAAATATAATTCAAAAATAAATTACCGTAAATAAACAAAAACGCAATACTTAATGTTTATACCTATAATTAAAACACAACAGAGCTGGTGATTAAAAATTTATTGCTTAACATAAGCTGGACTTTGTCCATATAATTATAGGTTGTGAATTATTAGATTGATAAAATAATTTTTTTAACTAAACGTTTAATTAATTGATTCAAGTGATAAATTTGTATTTTATAAAAAGGTATGTGATATAATGTAGTATTCAAATTTATTAACATCGAATATTCAACTAAAATATTTAAAGCTATGAAAAAGAGTATAATAGTTATTACACTATTATTCGGTTTAATGGCATGGAGCTGTACTAAAACCGATGTAGGATCTGATCAGAACCTGACTTTGAAACAAACTATTGAAAATAATGTGATTAAAATCAATAATGCGCTTTCAAAGATATCCCAGACCAAGGGATACCAGTTGCTTAGCATAAATGAAGGATCATTAAAAGCAGATGAGAGCTATAATGATAGTATCTCCCTTGAATTAATTGCTGGTATTTATGACTTTAAACCTGATAGTCATCATTTTAAG
>CAZKMG010000389.1:0-3827 GCA_964553465.1 uncultured Bacteroidaceae bacterium | reverse complement strand
CAGCGGGAAATCTTCGAGACTTGTCTCCACAATGACTTTTGCTGCAGATATATGGGACCAGTTGACCGGGATTCCAATCAAATGATCTCTTGTTCCCCATCTTCCGGGTCCAATCAGAATATATTTTTTATTTCTGGTTAACATCTCCTGATTGATATTATCTATTTCGTCAACTATTTCTTTTGTCTTTAACTTATCAAAGGATTCCGGTTTAACAAAAACCACGTCTTCAATATCATCTATCCTTCCATTGCCCATACTTCTTTGCGCAAAAATCAAGATACTATCTTTATTTATTTCATTCATATCCAGATTGTATTCTCCTGTATGACCAAGTAAAGGTTTAATTTGCAAAAGATAGAATGAAGGGAAACTAGAATCATCATAGTGGAGATCCACAGCATATTCAATTTCAACAGGTGAACCAAGAGCTTCTTTGCCAACATCAAGTATAAATTCAATAGTTTTGGCAAGCGGGATATAATTGTATTTTAAAATATCAGCAAAATTTAAAACTCTTGGACCTTTACCTGACAAACCTGACTCAATACGGTCATTTTCAATATTATATACTGACGATAGATGAGTGAGGGTATTATGTTTTTCAGCTTCTGAAATTGGTAGACGAACAAGATTAGCATCAGGGCCTTTTTTTAAAAAATCATAATCCTGATCAGATAAATCCAAGGCAATGAATTCTGTTTGAGAATCTCGAACCAGATTTTTAGGTGTATTTACTTCACTAACAGGATATTTGGGAGAAAAACGATAAGCCTTCTCCCCCTGAACAACATAATGTCCTAGCCCCAGGGCCGAAATGGCAAATCCATCTTCAGGTTCCATATGAGCTACTGGATAATAATTATAGGATTGAGCTGTACCACTAATATGTGGATAAAAATATTTATCATACTTTTCCCCAACCACTTCCTGAATTACAATAGCCATTTTTTCTTCTTCCAGTTTGTAATGAATAGCATCAAAATAAGAACGGGATTCATCAGAATAAATTGACGCGTACACCAGTTTTATCGCGTCAGTAAGTTGCTTATATCTTATTTTCTGATCCTCATTATTATTTGGTAACAGGCATGTATCAAAAATACCAGAAAAAGGCTGTGTGGTGCTATCTTCAAGTAAACTAGATGACCGTATAGCCAATGGTCGTTTCATAATTGAAATTAGTGATCTAAGTTTTTTCTCCAGGTGATAGGATAATTCTCCCTGTAAAAACAATTCTCTAATTTCATTATAGGGAAGGTTACCATGAATAACCTTGTATAGATCATTCTTCTCCAGAAAAAAGTCAAATTCATCAGTACCTATTATAGAAGTACGAGGTGTTCGAATATTAATTCCAGCAATCAGATCCGAAAAATTCAAATTATATATCAGTGTGTTAATAAAAGCGAGTCCTCTCCCCTTGCCTCCAAGCACTCCAGTTCCCAGGCTCACAATGTTCGTTTCATCAAGAAGGGCAGATTCCTCAAAATTCACAATCTTCCCAGTATTAGATTCATTCCTGTATTTTTTTATGACATACTTCATGTAATTTCTGAACTCCTGGGGAGGCTTAAAATCAGTGACTCTTATAGGATGAATCATTTTGGCTATTTTTATCTCCCCCCTGGCCATAAGCCATAATGAAAAATGATTTCGCTTCCCGTGGTATACCAACGATTCAAGAGGTATAGTTTCAATTTGATTCTCAAACTCTTTAATAGATTTTGCTTCAGCAATTTTTCTACCTCCTGTGTCACGATACTCGAAATTTCCAAAACCCAGATAATGGCTAATAAATGACTTAATATCCTGAGTTAATGTTTCTGAGTTTTTATTAATGAAGATTGACTTTAGTTCAAATGCCATTCTTTCATTTTGAATATCTGCAGATTGGATTACAGTTGGCAGTCCCCTGTAGACTTCCCTCACTTGCTTTATAAGAGAAAAACCTGCAGTTTCATCCAATTGCCCATTATGACGGAATTTAACATCAGTAATGATACAGAGAAGATCGTCCCCAAATTTATTGACAATTTCTATCGCTTCTTCATAGGTTGTTGCAAGAATAATCTTTGGTCTGGCCCGAAGTCGCAGAACTTTAAAAAGCTCATCCGTAGAAACATCTTCAATAATTCTTTTTGTCTGTTCCAGTACGTTCCCATATAAAATGGGAAGATAACGAGAATAATACATTTCGGAGTCTTCAACAAGTAAGATTACTTTAACAAGACCTATTTGTGTATCATTTTCCACGTTTACACTATCCTCAAGAAGCTTAATCATTGCAAAAAAGATTTTTGAGTCTCCGTTCCAGGCAAAAAGTTTATCAATATATCTAAGATTTGCTTCCTGGGCTTTAAAATCTTCTATTTCACGATTATTATTAAGTAATCCATAGATTGGGATATATGGAAAATCCGTTTTTACCATTTTTGCTATCCTTTTTGGAAGAACCTTATCGTTTCCTACCATAAGAATAACAAGGTCAAAATGCTTAGTATTCAACTGTTCAATTGCCTCATCGAAAGTCGAGACACCAGTAACCCTTGGCATTGAGGTCAGATTTAACTGGTGATATTCCCCCAGTATATGTTCTGAGAATCGTCCTTCTTTTTCAATGGCAAATGCATCATAAAGTGTTGCTACAAGAAGAATTTCCTTAACCTTATAGGGCATAAGGTCATGAAAAATATCCCTGTTTGCATTTTGCTTATTTAGAAATTTCTGAAGGAGTTTTCGACTATTTAATTCCTTACCTTTTTGAAATTCTGATATTTCTGAACGTATGTGATCATTTTCAGCAGATTTTTTAATAATTTTTTTTGCCTCAATCGTGTTCAGATAGTTTGAAATAATGCTGGACAGGTTATTGATAAGATCACGTTCTTCTTTCAAGAACGGCCCTTCATCCAAATCTGGGTACTTCTCAAGGTAATATATTTCTATATTCCCAATAACATTATCCAGAGTTTTAAAACTTTGACTCTGTTTCCATTCCGTTTCTCGAAAAATTGGGGTTGTAAATTCAAGCTCCCCATATTTGATCCTTGCTACAGTATGATCCGGGTATTGCCAAGCTTTTGGAAGGATAAAGGTTATCCTGCGTAAGGTTTCTTCCACCCTATTCCCTTCTTTGATAATCTGGGTTGTCTGATTAATACATGATAATTCCTTGAGCCGTTCTTTTTTTTCGGCCAGTAATCTTCTGATTTCATTATCTGATCGTGGAATATCCATATTACTGAAATCCTAGCTGTAGCAAAATTACTGAAAATTATCTACATCCCATAAATATAAAAACCCTGCATTCACTTACAGTTCTTTAGATTGCAGGGTTAATAGTACTTATCGTAATAATTATTTCGAACCTGATTCGTTAATATGAAAAATATTCCCGCTGTTTAAAAGGTCATCCATATTTTTAATAGATGATTTAGATTTTGCAAATTCAATTTGATTATATAATTGGGATTCATAAACCAGACTTTTCTCTGCCCGAATTATTCCCATAGCAACTGGGAAATCTGGCAGGCCCATCCTTACAAGATTATAATGTGTTGAATCTTCTGCATCATGTGAATTGTGGACAAATAAATCTTTTTCAGATATTCCATTTTTACCAATGGATACAACTTCAAAACGATTGCCATTCATGATAAGACCCTTATCTCTGTTTTTACCGAAAATCATCGGTTCACCATGTTTCAAATAAATCTGATTATCAGCCCTGAATTCTTTCCCTGTAATTTCTTCATGAACATCATCATTAAAGATGACACAATTCTGAAGAGCTTCGATAACCGCTGTGCCCTTATGTTTTGCGG
>CAZKMG010000388.1:0-3831 GCA_964553465.1 uncultured Bacteroidaceae bacterium | reverse complement strand
ATTATAATACTCAGGTTCTGATTTTTTAAGAAGATACATTTCAACATTGTTTTCCCAGACAGAGGGGTCTTTCCCATATTTTTTAGCAAGGCGCATTGCATCAGTAACATGCCCATAGCCAATATTATAACCTGCGAGTATAAATTTTATCCTTTCATTCTTATCTGGGACCTGATCTCTGAATCTTTCATCAAGCCAGCTGATAAGTTTTACTCCAGCGCTGATATTCTCTTCGGGTGAGGATTTCATGCTAATACCATATCTTTTTGCAGTTTGTGGCATGAGTTGCATAATTCCAAATGCACCAGCCCATGATATAGTTTTTGGATTAAATCTTGACTCCTGGTAAATCATTGATGCCAATAAACGCCAATCCCATCCGATTTTCAGGCTTTCTACCTTAAGAATTTTGTCGAAAGCAGAGAGTCGGCCAGTCTCAGGATAATAATAATCGCTTTTAACAATGCTTGCGGATCTGGGATTTTTAAAATACTTGTTATATAGTATTGCGTAGGTATCGGTTTTTTTAAAATTATAAAGCCATTGATCAATTACTATTCTTAATTGATTTGCATCTTTTCTTACGGCCCACGCCTGATTCTGAGGAAAACTGACTGTAGTTTGGATATCAATTCCAGGATAATAAAATGCATTTACTTTAGCAATATTTTCGTCAGCAATAGTATATTCTATTTCCCCTTTTGCTACCATTTTAATGAGTTGTTCTGTTTGCAGAGGAACTTCAATTATATTTATATGTTCACCAATTTCGTCTGAAAGATTATGTAAACGAGAGGAATAGGATGAATTCTTCACTACATGAATAGTTTTTCCAGCCAGATCAGTCTGGTTCCTGATAATTTTAGCAGGATGATAGTAAGTTAAATTTGATTGAGATGGTATTCTCTGAACCAATACCTGTGCACTCTGATTTTGAGGGATAGTAAAAGAAACCTTTCCTTTCCTTTCTTTGGTAATTGTAAGGCTCGAGGCAATAAGATCAACATCCCCGCTTGCAAGGCTTTGAAAATTTTCCATAAGGTCATTATTTACTTTAACTTCCAGTTCAAGATTAAGATAATCAGAAAGTTCTTGTAATAATTCATATTGAAAACCCTGAGGTTGTCCCCTGTAAATAAAATAATCAATGGAATTTAAATCAGTAACAACCACCATTTTCCCCCTTTCCCTTATCTGTGGTAAATCATTTGGCAAGATTGTAGCATAGTTAAGTTTTGCCTTATCTATGCTGAAAGTTGAAAGAATAATACCTGTAAAAACAAGAAATATATAAATAATTTTCTTTTTAAGCATATTTAATATCATAATAAGATTTTTACGATAATAATTATCAATGTAATTTAATATTACGTTAACAATCAATTAATTAATTTGTTCAATTAGATTTTCAGTCGTAGAATGTCCAGGAAAGCCCGAACTTTAAACCGGCTTCATTCATGGGGTATCGGTATACAGTAAAGTAGTTATATCCTGCAACACCAGCCAGTGAGTTAGTATATTTAAGAAAAAAGCATGTTCTTTTTATTTTCCAATTCAGAAATGCATCCAAAAATGGATAATTACCAATCTTGCGATTATTTTGCCGGTAAAACAAACCGGTTGCGGGCATGAATGCATCAGCATAATAGTTTGTATGATAAGAAAAATCAATCCCCACCTGAAATTTTAAAACCTTTTTAAAGAAAGCATTTTCATAATATGTTATATTATTATATGCAACAAGCGGGAGCTGAAGAGCATCTTCGAGATTAGATTTCTGAACCATAATTTTATGAATCGAATTAAATCCTTTCCATATGAATTTCTTTTCAAGGTGAAAGGAGGAAAGCAGGATACTACTTCCTGCCTGTACAGGTTGTGCCAGGGTATCCAGGTAGACATAATTTCCGATTATATTAACCCCTGCTTCTGCTCTTAGCTTGCCATCATTTGCTATAACAGAAATTTTTGCACCAGAATTACTTATTTTAAAGAAGTCATTACTCCATTTGAAGTGGGATGAACTATATTGTTTCAGGAAAAAATCCGGTTCAGTGACAGACAGATGTGCACCAATGACAATGCTCGACTTTTTATTCTTCGAAGAATACCGAATGCTAAAATCCCCAATGAGATCATCCTTTCTAAACCCTGAGAAAAAATATTCGGCTGTGGCATGATACTGAAATCTCTGTGAATTTTCCTCATTGATACTGGCGAATAACGACAGGTTTTGATAATGGGTACGATAAAGAGATGTAAAGATAGTATCCACAGCTACAGCTTTATCATTAAAATAAATCTGGGGCTGATAAGGATATTTATACCCGAATTTTTGGTATTGATGCTTGAACCCAACTATAAAACCCGGAAGGAATTTGAATCTGTCTCCGGAAATCTGAACAGCATTTTCCAGAATTTTGGAGAAGGCAGAATCATTAGCTTCACCAATCAGGTAATAATTATTAGCATAGAAATTCAATGTATCTGCTGGTGATATTTTGTCGTAATATGATTTATAAAATTTTGTAAAGGTCATGGTATGCTGGAAGTGAAAGTGCGATACTTCCTTTTCCTTAGTGTTTGCTATACTGGAAGTATCTTTTTTATTTTTTTGAAAATCATACGTTTGAGTGATAAATAAATAATTTTTTTTAAGTACAGATTGAGCATCCACCAGGAACATCCGGTATGCGATTGCATCAGGGGCGATATGTTTTTCAAATTGATTAATATCGATAAGTCCACCATTTTCATCCTGCAGCATTTTATTCAGGCTGATATTCCCATATATTGAATAATTATTTTTATCATAACTGCCAAAAAAGCTGAATCGGTTAGCTTTGGTTCCCTGGTTAAGGTAAATTCCCCTGGAAGCAATCAGGTTATACTGTACGCCGAAATTTGTATACTTATTAAAATTTTGTGTATGAAGAGCTTCAATGACCTGTTCACTGATATCTCTGGAACCGAATGAGACATATTGTATTCGTGTAAAAGGTTTTCTTGTATTATAATGGTCCAATGTAAATGGTGAATGGAGGTAAGCTTTGAAGGGCTTTTCAAATAAAAAGTAACTGTATTCATTTCTTTTCAGGAAGTCATTGCTTTGATATGCCTGACCATTATTTCCCAAAAATGAATTGGAGAAACTGGATTTAAAGATAGGATTATAGATAAAAAATTCCTGCATACTGGTATCAAATACAGCCGAATCGGCATGCCATGTAACAGGGTTGATCCTGTATGATCTGAGAATAATTGAAGTATCTTCTTGCAGAGGGGCTCCTGTATCTTCTTGTTGTGCAAAAATTATGCAGCCATAAAACAACAATAAAGTAAGGAGTATATATTTTTTACAGTACATAAGAAAGGCTTAATAAAAAAGCCCCGATCAGATGTTCGGGGCTTATAAAATTCGGCGACGACCTACTCTCCCACAATTGCAGTACCATCGGCGCTGACGGGCTTAACTTCTCTGTTCGGAATGGTAAGAGGTGGATCCCCATTGCTATAGTCACCAAAAGCTTTTCACTCCGAAAAAATTCGGAGAAATGTAAAAGACACATTGGAGGTAGAGAATTGATTTTTTAATTTGCATTTAAAGAAAGTTCACGGGCAATTAGTACTACTCGGCTTTGACATTACTGCCTTTACACCTGTAGCCTATCAACGTCATCATCTTTAACGGCCCTTAAGGGAGATCTCATCTTGAGGCAGGCTTCGCGCTTAGATGCTTTCAGCGCTTATCCCTTCCAGACGTAGCTACCCTGCGGTGCAGCTGGCGCCACAACAGGTACACTAGAGGTCTGTCCGCCTCGGTCCTCTCGT
>CAZKMG010000387.1:0-3832 GCA_964553465.1 uncultured Bacteroidaceae bacterium | reverse complement strand
TTATGACCGGTTTGTGAAACGGCTTGAAAGAGAATTTCCGGGCTATTATTCCCTGAAATATGATAAACACGTAGCGGATATAAAAGAAATAAAAACAAAAATTGATCAAAATACAGTACTCCTTGAATATTCAGTGCTTGATTCAATGCTTTTGATTTACTATGCTGATCAAAAAGATGCCGGTATTGTTAAAGTTCAATTAGAACCGTTATTCGAAAATAAGT
This sequence comes from uncultured Bacteroidaceae bacterium, assembly GCA_964553465.1. Lineage (GTDB taxonomy): Bacteria > Bacteroidota > Bacteroidia > Bacteroidales > CAZKMG01. Next base: position 3,608 of record CAZKMG010000387.1, on the reverse strand, counting down.
GCACTGAATTCTTAAAGATCATCACCAAACAAAGTTTTTCTAACGGAGTAATGGATACTTATAAAAGGTATAGTGATCTGGGACTTGAAATGTTCAATATTCTTATTAAACCTGTACAGGATAAGATTAAGTTTGAGAATCTAATTATAATTCCGGATGGAGCAATTTCATACATTCCTTTTGACGCTTTGCTTACAGAAAGAACAGTGACAGATAAGCTGGATTACCGTAACCTACCGTATCTGATTAAGAAGTATTCGGTTGGCTACTCATATTCTTCAACACTACATTTTAATCCCATTAAGCATCACAAGACTCAAAACCAATCAGTTTTAGCCTTTGCCCCTTCTTACTCAAACCTATTGGATGAGAATGGAGATTTTACATCCATTCGTGAGCTAGATCTTAACCGCTTACTCACGCTGCCAGGTGTTAAAGAAGAAGTTAAAAAGATTTCCAGGATTGTGGAAACTGATGTTTATATGGATGCAGATGCCACTGAACAGAATTTTAAGATTTACTCCGATCGTTACCGAATTCTCCATCTTGCCATGCACACGCTCATTGACGATGAAAATCCGATGCTTTCGAAACTGGCATTTACTCAATCTAAAGATACCACAGAAGATAACTTTTTACATACCTATGAAATTTACAATATGAAGTTTAATGCGAGCCTGGCGGTGTTGAGTTCATGCTCAAGCGGATATGGAAAAATTCAGGAAGGTGAAGGGGTTCAAAGTCTGGCCAGAGGATTTGCCTATGCTGGTTGCCCATCCATTTTAATGACACTCTGGGAAGTCGCTGACTTTTCCACTGTATTAGTTATGGATAAATTCTATACTTACCTGGCTGAGCATGATCCAAAGCCCATTGCTTTAAGAAAAGCAAAGTTGGACTTTCTTGCAGATGCTGATCAACTGAGATCTAATCCGTTTTTCTGGTCAAGCTATGTGATAATAGGAGACTCGAGTCCTATATACCCATTTATCCCTGGGGTTTTAATTGCAAATATCCTTTTACTGGTCCTTCCCATTGGCTATCTTGGGCTTTTACATAAAAATTATAAAAAGGAAAAACGACGAGAATCAAGACGATAGCATTCGAATTTTAATTAATCAATATATGATATTAAAATCAGGATTTTCTCTGATCTTTTTAATCAGATATTCCTTACAGAAGTGTTTTCTTTTTCGAATATAATTCTCACTTTTATACCCCAGCTTATCTGCTATATCTTTCTGAGAAATACCATCCAGAGAGAGTTTCATAATCTTCTGGCAATCCTGGGGTAATTCAAGGAAAGCTTTTTGATAAATCGAAAATCTCAAATCACCATCAGAAAAAGGTTCAGGTTCTTCAAAATCAATGTAGTCATGATTTTCGTTGAAATTCTTCATATTATCCCTGGATATCCTGAGGTGTTTCAGCCATAATTGTCGGGAAACAGAATAAATATATGTCTGGAAAGTACAGGTGAGATTAAAATTTTCATTGTCTTTAAATTTCCGGAAAGCCACCACCATCGCCTCCTGGAAAATATCCTGGGCATCATCTTCGGTTCCATTGTTATTCAAAATCATATGCCTGACGGAGATAAATCCGGATTTATATATATACCGGAGAATCCTGCTGTCACGCTTTCTAAATCCTTCAATGATTTCTGCTTGAGAAAGACGGTTCACGTATAAAAAATAGGTTTGGCCTGTTTCAAAATTAGGAAAAAATACATCTTTATCATGATTGTTGATGAGGTAAGTCAAAAAAACATTTATTCAATCACGATTTTCTGAAATTAGGTATTTACAATGAAACCTTATCTGAGTACCATTTATGATTTCAAACTTAGCCTTTATGATCGTGTCATACTAATTAAATGTGACGAAAAAACAATAGCATAATCGGCATTCAGGAATTCACTGTATTAATTTTTATATGGATTTTCCGAATAAGGAAGTGCGTTTTCGTTCATTTGAATTTTATTATACATTCAGCTTGCCATACAATCTGAAAAGTCAATCATTTCTATAAATAAAGTATTTTAATGGTCAAATTATTAAGTTCTTAATGATGCTGTTATTATAATTGGAAATGAATCAGCATTCACTGGATATATTTCATTTGTTTAAAAATAAAATATCCATCACTGACATTTTATTGAATATACTTTTCCTGTTAAAAGATTATTATTCCATATGAATACTTAAATTTACAAATTGAAATTAATACTGCTTAATTGCTTACAATTATTAATTTATCTTTATCATAATCAATCCAATTATTAATTCTAAATTTTCGAGATACCTAATTTGGAAAGCTGTTTATTGTTTATAGAGGAGTACGTATTATCTAAACAAAATTATGTTTTTTAAATATTATTAAGAATTGAGATTGGTTCTTTAATATTTAATCTAAGTATATTAATACACAATATTTACAAAATAAATTCATGAATTTATGAGTCATTAGATATTGGAAAACATATGTTTGTTAACATTATAAAAATCAAGTAATTAATAATTTAATCTTCTCATGATTTCAACCCCTTATATAGAATAATATTTATTTTGATAAGCTTTAATTTTCATATGCTTCTTTGTTAAAATTTCAAATAACTAGTGATATACTTTATTTAATAAACAGATAAATTATGGAAGAAACCTTACACATTGATAGTCTTGACCGAAAGATTCTTTCAATCATCACCGAAAATGCACGGATCCCTTACCTGGAAGTAGCGAGAGAGTGCAATGTTTCCGGCGCTGCAATTCATCAGCGAATTCAAAGGCTTCTTCGGCTTGGTGTTATTATTGGTTCAGAGTTTGTACTCAATCCAAAGAAAGTTGGATTTCATACCTGTGCCTATATTGGTATTTTTCTTGAGAGTGCTCATTTATATCCTGAGGTTGTAAAAAAATTAAGAGAAATCCCTGAAATCACTCAGTGTCATTACACAACCGGAAATTATTCCATTTTCATTAAAGTATATACGCGGAGTAATGAAGATCTTAGGAATGTACTGGTAGAAAAACTTCAGTCAATTTCAGGTATTTCAAGGACTGAGACATTTATTTCACTGGAAGAGGCTTTTTCAAGACAGATCCCTGTACTATAATTTTATTTCCTAATTCGCTGGCGAATAATCTCATACATAATAATTGATGCGGCTACTGAAACATTTAATGATTTGATTTCTCCAAAGAGAGGGATCTTTAAAGAAATATCACATAATTCAAGTAATTCTGCAGAAACACCTAAATCTTCGGCTCCCATAATAATAGCAATTGGGCCTGAGAGATCCACATCATAAAGAAGTGTTTCTGCTTTTTCGGTAGCTGCAGCAATGGTTAATCCTGCTTCTTTCAAGTATCTTACAGAATCGAATAATGATATTACTCGTGCTACTGGAAGAGAAATAAGTGCACCGGCAGAAGTTTTAATGGAATCTGCAGAAATACTGACACCTCCCTTTTCCGGTATCACAATACCATTTACTCCAGCACATTCAGCTGTTCGGGCAATCGCACCAAAATTTCTGACATCTGAAATATGATCAAGGATCAGAATGAAGGGATAGTTACCTGTTTCATAAGCTCTGGCAACGATTT
>CAZKMG010000386.1:0-3836 GCA_964553465.1 uncultured Bacteroidaceae bacterium | reverse complement strand
AGATCTGTTTGTATCTCGAAGGATGGATTTACCTCCAGGAAACGATAATCGACCGGTTTCTCGTTTTCGTCAAAAATCACTTCGACGATACAGAAACCTTCATCAATAGCATTAAACAATGTGCGGTAATGTTCTTCAGATCTTAACAATTCATCTTCAATTCGCTTGCGTTCGGTTATATCAATTGCAACGCCGACAGTCCCTGTTATTTCACCATCTTTGTCAATAATAGGACCAATATGGTTTTCGAAATAAACATCTTTTAGCTGATTAACTGCGGTTACAACGTTCCCGTTTAAAACATGGCTTAAAACCTCTTTCCCAGTTAACACGTTACCTGAAAAATCGATAAAAGGAAGTGACCCATATAAATCGTACGCCGACACACCAACATTTTCTCCTGGTTTTAAACCAACATTTTTTAACTCTTTACCATCAGAAAGTGTAAATAAGCCCTCCTTGTCTGTTGCAAAAATAGTTATTGGTGCACTATACAGAATTGTGCGTAATAAATACTCAACCCTCTGAAGCTCTTCATTTTTCCTGTTAATATCAGTTATATCTATACCATAAGATATCGTTCCTATTGCCCTTTTGTCATCAAATAAGGTACTGTTACTCCATAATATCTGTCTTTCCTCGCCATTTTTAGTCAGGATTGGATTTTTAAAAGTCCCGGCTATTTTCTGATCTCTTGTTATATTTGTAAATTCTTCCCAGACTTCGGGAAATGGTTTCCTTGGCACTAAAATCTCAAACCAATTTTTCCCTAGTATTTCTTCTCTATTATATCCGGAGATTTTCTCACATATACTGTTGACTTTTATTATTGTACCTGTGTTATCTAATTGGACAAAAATCACATTAGCAGTTTCAATAAGACTTTCAGCAAAATCTCTGGCCCTCTTAAGTTCATTCATGCCTTGTTTCTTTTTCGCTATGTCTTTAATTATCATTATTGTAAATTCATCGCCGTCAGGAGATTTAAAGTTTTTTAAAGAGACTTCTGTTGGAAAAATTGATCCGTTTTTTCTTTTTTGCCTCAGCTCTCCAATAGTTTTACCTTTATTCTGACATTCTGCAAGTAGTAAAGGGAGGTTTTTATCTAAAGTATCAACAAGACCGCTGCGTCCTGCTGTGGTTATCTCTGTCTCAGTCATGCCAAACATTGCACATGCAGCCGGGTTGGCTGCAAATATGCGTCCGTCGGGAGCTGTTATAAGAATAGCATCCATGCTGTTCTCAAAGACTGCCATGCAGATGGATTCAACTTCAATTATTTTGTTCTTAGTGATTTTTCCCATAGTCCTTTATAGTAATTATTAGCGAGGAAAGGCAGAAAGTTGCTAACCATAACTAATCAGAAAGTAAAGTTAAGCAATTGTAATATTTCGGACAATAACTAAACAACAAACACTTAATTATCTAAAAGATTGTCAGTGTTATCCGGCTAGCTATTTTCAAGTCTATTAGCTTATATACTTTAAAGAATTAAAAAAGGGATTTAGTGATCTTTGGTCCATGGTTTTCTAAAATTTTTATCTTTGTCAGATCTAACCCTTAAATAATGCGCCATAAGAGATTCAGAGAGAGTCTGAAAATGACCATTAGAATTCTATATGGATGGATTGATATTGTTTTAAAGCAGGGTGAAAAATATATAAAGATTCTGATAAGTTATTTTCAGACCTCCGAAACAATTTTCTTACTTTTATTCGCCAACATTATTGGAGTCGGTGCAGGGTTTGGTGCAATCGTTTTTCGATGGTTAATCTCATTTTTTCAAAATCTCTTCTTTCAAAAAGGGGGACATATTTTTTCATTTATGGGGTCCTACTATGTGATCATTATACCAGCTATAGGAGGTATTGTGGTTGGATTGCTCATTTATTTCTTTTCTAGTGAGACAAAAGGTCATGGTGTACCCGAAGTGATGCTTGCAGTTGCCAAAACCGGAAGTAAGATCAGGCCAAGGGTTGCTGCTATGAAAGCCCTGGTCTCGTCTATTTGTATTGGTTCAGGGGGTTCAGTTGGCAGGGAAGGCCCGATCATACAAATAAGCTCAGCGTTGGGTTCAACATTGGGTCAAATATTCAGGTTCTCAGAAGATAAAACAAGGATTCTTGTTGCTTGTGGAGCAGCAGGTGGCATTGCTGCCACCTTTAATGCACCTCTAGCAGGTATCTTTTTTGCACTAGAGGTTATTCTACGTGAATATGGTTCCCGTTATTTTTCTTCCGTGGTTCTTTCAGCTGTAACTGCCACAGTGATTTCCAGAACTTTCCTTGGATCCAATCCGGCATTTATTACCCCCCATTATGAATTGCTTAGCAATTGGGATCTTCTTTTTTATTTCATCCTTGGTTTTATTGCAGCAATTATTGCCTGGGTTTTTATTAAATTTCTTTATAAATCTGAGGATATTTTTGATGCTTTTAGAATCCCTGCATTTGTTAAGCCGGCCATTGGTGGTTTAATCCTGGGTATGATCGGTTTATATTTTCCGCAAATCTTCGGCGTTGGATATGTCTTTATCGAGCAAACGCTGAATGCTCAACTCGCTCCGATGCTTGTATTGGGGTTGATAGGACTAAAGATCCTGGCTACCTCTTTGACACTTGGCTCAGGCGGATCAGGAGGTGTTTTTGCCCCTTCCCTGTTCATCGGTGTAATGCTGGGGAGTTCTTACGGATCACTGCTTCATTTCTTGTTTCCTGCAATTCCAATATCCACTGGTGCCTATGCCCTGGTCGGAATGGGTGCAGTATTTGCCGGAGCAGCTCAGGCCCCAATATCAGCTATCATTATTCTTTTCGAGATGACCGGAGATTATAAGATTATTCTTCCTCTCATGTTCGCTTGTGTAATTTCTACTCTTGTAGTAAAGAGAATATCAAAGGATTCGATTTATACACTGAAACTTAGAAGAAAAGGAATCGACATACTTGACATAAAGAAACTGGATCTGATGGAAAGGATCGTTGTTTCGGAAGCGATGTTCAAAAATGTAATTACAGTTATTGAAACAACTCCTGTTAGGAATGTCGGACTGATGATAAAATCTACAACTCACCGGGGATTCCCTGTACTTGATAAAGATGGATGGCTTAAAGGAATGGTTACTCACCAGGACATTAATAATGCATTGAATAAAGGGAGAGGAGATATTCCGGTCAGGGAAATCATGACACGTGACCTGATTTTCTGTTACCCGGAAGATACATTAAAAGTAGCCCTCGAGAAACTGGGAGAGCATAATATTGGACGTATTCCTGTGGTCGAGCAAAATAATCCAGCTCACCTTCTTGGTCTGATTACAAGGAAAGGTATAATAAATTCCTATAACCTGGAACTTCATAAAGAAGCTGATGAGAAAAATATATAATGGCGTATAAAAGTTGAAGGCAAAAAATTAAATATTTAATAAGAATCATCGTTGAAGGATAAATGAAATTAAGTTCCATAGATTGCTCCGAAGATAAATGTGACAGGCTAAAGTCTATATTTGTGATATTTATTCTCTATGCTGAGGGTAATTGGTGATTGAGTCATATTTAAAAATTTAATCACGAACGTCTCTCAGAGATTTTCCTTTGTAACTTGAATCGAAATAAGCAATACAATAAGAGGATCTAATATCACTATTGCTATTATCCATACAGATTCCTTGCTGTAAAAATCTTGTTTTGGAAAATTAATTAATGAAATATATTTACTTTTAAGTGGTCATTATAAAAGTATATTTTTAGAATGAGAGTAATAATTCATTTCAATAAGATCTCAAAATGAAAATCTTAAAAAAAATCATATTATTGGTGTTAGTTGTAGAATTTGGA
>CAZKMG010000385.1:0-3841 GCA_964553465.1 uncultured Bacteroidaceae bacterium | reverse complement strand
GTTTATTTCGGTAGGATTATCCACCTCTTTAATGGATATTTCAGCTTTAAGGATTTGATTTATCCTCTCAGAGGAAGCAAGTCCTTTCAATACATTATAATAAGCTGTAGTAACTGATTTTGCCGGATTTATCACTTGCGAGAAAACAAGGAGATACGTGATCAGAACTGAGGCAGTAAGAGAGCTATTTTCTCCCAGAACCATTATACCTCCATACCATAAAACAACCACCATCACTGATACTCCAAGAAATTCACTTAAAGGACTGGCCAGCTGTTGCCTGAGAAAAATTCTCTGAAGCAATCTTGTGTAAAGTTTATTCGTACTCTCAAACCTGCCTTGCATTTTCTCCTCAGCATTAAAAGCCTTTACAATTCTCAATCCACCTATAGTTTCCTCAAAAACTGACATAATTAATCCTAATTTCTTTTGTCCTTCCATTGAAGTAGATTTAAGTGTTTTTCCAATCCTTCCAATTAGAAATCCACTTAAAGGCAATAGAATCAACACAAAAAGAGTAAGTTTGTAGCTCATAACAAAAAGTCCAACCATAAAAATAATGATCATGATCGGGTCCCTGAAAACCATTTCGAGCGATCTGATTACAGAAATTTCAATTTCCTGAACATCCTGTGCCATCCTGGCCATAATATCACCCTTTCTTTCTTCAGTAAAATAAGCAAGGGGGAGAACCAATACCTTATTAAATATCTTATTTCTTAAGTCTCTTAAAATTCCTGTACGAATTGGAACAAGGAAATATTTAGATAAATAGAGAAAGACATTCCTAAGAAAAGTGCTAAAAAGAACCGTGACTCCAACAAAAATCAAAGCATGTACCTTACCTTTATTTAAAATGATCTGGCTAAGGACATAATTAAAGTTCGTGATTACTGCTTCAGTGCTTAATTTAAAAGTAACCGGTTCGGTTACAAGTTCTGTTTCCCCGAATAAAACTTTCAAAAAAGGAGCAACCATTGTCAGACTCACGAGCGAGAAAACTGCAGAAAGGAAAACAAAAAGGATACTAAAGAAGGCTTTTCCTTTATAAGGAATCAGGTATTTAACAATTATTGAGAAATTTCTCATTATGACATTTCCTACTATTGGGATAATTTCCTACAAATCTGTAAACTAAATGAAAATCAACAAATAATTTTATATCCCTGTATAATTTTTTGGCGAAATTCTTTTTAATTCTTCTTTAATTGCGGGACTTAGATCCAGGTTATCGATAAACTCTCTAATAATCTCCTTGTCAATGGGTTTATTTGTACGTGTAAGTTTCAATAATGTCTCATAAGGATCAGTATAGCCTTCGCGTCTTAAAACAGTTTGGATTGCTTCAGCAATAATAGCCCAGTTATTGTCAAGATCTGCTGCTATTTTAGTTTCATTAAGTAAAAGTTTATCCAGCCCTTTTATCAAAGATTTAATGGCTAGTAAAGAATGTGCAATGGGAACACCAATATTCCTGAGAACTGTTGAATCAGTTAGATCACGTTGTAAGCGGCTTATGGGTAATTTAGAGGAAAAATGATGGAAAATTGTATTAGCAACTCCAAAATTCCCTTCTGCATTCTCAAAATCGATAGGATTAACTTTATGAGGCATTGCAGAAGAACCAATCTCTCCTTCACTTATCTTTTGCTTAAAATAATCCATAGATATATATGTCCACATATCCCTGCACAAGTCGATCAGGATAGTATTAATCCTTGACATAGCATCACATAAGGCTGAGAGGTTATCATAATGTTCAATCTGGGTAGTGGTCTGACTGCGTTTAAGACCTAAAATTTCATTTACAAAATAATTACCGAATTTTATCCAATTATAATCCGGATATGCAACTACATGTGCATTAAAGTTACCGGTGGCACCTCCAAACTTTGCAGAAAATGGGATTTGATTACAAAGATCAACTTGTTCAAACAGACGTTCAGAGAACACATGTATCTCCTTTCCCAGTTTGGTAGGAGAAGCAGGTTGTCCATGCGTTCTGGCAAGCATCGGTATATCTTTCCACCCAACAGAAAGGCTGTCAAGTTTGGAGATCAGGGTTTCAAACCAAGGCCAATAAATATTTTTTAAAGCATCCCTTATTGAAGCTGGAATGGCAGTATTATTTATATCCTGGGAGGTCAATCCGAAATGAATAAATTCCTTATATTTCTTCATACCAATTTGATCAAACTTCTCCTTAAGGAAATACTCGATGGCTTTAACATCATGATTAGTTGTCTTTTCAATCTCTTTTATCCTTTGTGCCTCCTGAATACTGAAATTTGTGTGAATCTCCCTTAATTTTACAATATATTCCTTATGGATATTTTTAATTTGTGGAATCACTCCATCAGAAAGAGCAATAAAATATTCTATTTCTACCCATAACCTGTATTTAATCAGTCCAAATTCTGAAAAATAAGGAGCCAGTTCACTAACTTTAGATCTATACCTGCCATCAAGAGGGGAAATCGCACTTAATTCATTCAAATTCATAAAATAAATATTTGATAAACAAAGTTAGCAGATTTTTCGTTTAAAGAAGCATGAGCACAAGTTAACTGAATTATATAAAAATATTTTACCAGATATGATTTTCGTGTTTTTATTAATTAAATTTATAAACACTGATTTATGATGATAAATATACGAATTGAAACCTGGAATGGAGGTTGGAATGAATTTATTCTTACTTTTATTACAATAATTTTGGAAATATAAAATGAGAAAAAGATTTACATTCTTTAAACTACTCCTTGTGTTATCAGCGACATTTCTTGTCTTTTTCGCAGGGGAAACCAACAAAAGTGAAAAATCCAAATTCCTTGTTTTTACTTTTAATATTAAGGAGCAAATTGCTATGCCAGTTTGGAGGATAACTCAGAAAAGTTTTGAAGAAGCTCATAAACTGGGTGCTGACCTTATCATCTTGCATCTTAACACATATGGTGGTCTGGTGGACATAGCTGATTCTATCCGGACAAAAATCCTTAATTCTGACATACCCGTATATGTTTTTATTGACGATAATGCAGCTTCAGCTGGTGCTTTAATTTCCATCGCTTGTGACAGTATATATATGCGACCTGGAGGTAAATTTGGAGCAGCTACTGTAGTTAATCAAACCGGAGAAGTTGTTCCAGACAAATACCAGTCTTACATGCGCGCTACCATGCGTGCTACAGCTGAAGCACATGGAAAGGATACCCTGATTTCCAGAGGCGATACGATCATTTCATGGAGGAGAAATCCACAAATCGCTGAAGCAATGGTTGATCCAGTAATCTCCATTCCAGGAGTTACTGACTCGGGAAAAGTACTTACTTTTACAGCTGAAGAGGCCATTAAAAATGGATATTGTGAAGGGCTGGCGAAGAATATTCCTGAAATTCTGCAAAAAGCCGGTATAAAGGACTATGAGCTTGCCGAGTTTAATCCGACAACCATGGATAATATTATTGGGTTTTTACTAAACCCTATCGTTCATGGTTTACTTATTATGTTGATAATTGGAGGGATCTATTTTGAACTCCAAACCCCTGGAATTGGATTCCCACTTGGAGTAGCTGTCCTGGGGGCCATTCTTTACTTTGCCCCTCTATATCTCGAAGGATTAGCTCAAAATTGGGAAATCATTGTTTTCATTCTTGGAATCGTTTTACTTCTTGTCGAAATATTTGCCATACCTGGATTCGGAGTTACTGGTATAGCAGGTACTATCCTGATAGTCATTGGCCTTACTTTAGCCATGGTCGATAATATTGTTTTTGAAGGTGGAGACCTTTCAGCAGCATTATATGCAGTGATGCATAACTCATAGGTCCCTGCCGGCAAG
>CAZKMG010000384.1:0-3854 GCA_964553465.1 uncultured Bacteroidaceae bacterium | reverse complement strand
ATTAAATAACGACATTCCTAATTATGACAACTATCCAGATATGTTGAAGTCGCTAAGTGCTATAAAAAAGAATAACCAGAGTAGCATCCTTCTCACATCCTGGACACCTCCTTTGACCAGTCACAGCAATATAGAGATGATAATTAGAGATGGAGAGGATTATATGGAAAAAATTAATAAAGCAATTAAAGAAACCTACATTGGAGATGAATCAGAACCATTATTGTTTTGTAAAAGAACAATTGAAAAATTAGGATTACCTCCTTTCTTAGTAATACCAATCGTAGATAAAGCATTTAAAAGCCATGATCATCAAAACGATTAGATAATCAATCATTGACCAGCATTAATCTAAATAATTATGAGAATAGCATTTCTAACATTTATAATTGTTCATGCATTGATCCACTTACTTGGATTTGTGAAAGCTTTTAGATTAATTGATATTAAAGAATTAACACAACCTGTATCTAAGCTATTCGGGATAGGCTGGTTGAGTGTATTTATTTTCCTGGCAATAGTTGCATTGTTGTATATTTTTAAGATCAGTCATTGGTGGGTGTTTGGAATTATCGCCGTTTTGATTTCTCAGGTGTTAATAATTTTCTTCTGGCAGGATGCTAAGTTTGGAACGATTGCAAATGTGATTATCCTGATAGTTGCAATCATTGGATATGGGGAATGGAGTTTCAGCAGAAAGTATGAAAATGAGATAGTAAAAGGGTTGAAGCAGACAGCTTCAATTCCGGAATCAATATTAACTGAAACAGACATTAAGCATTTGCCTGAACCGGTGAAAAAATATATTCGTTACACGGGTTCTATTGGAAAACCAAAAGTGAATAATTTTAAAATTGAATTTGCAGGAAAAATCAGGAAGAACGAACAATCTGAATGGATGCCCTTTACTTCAGTTCAATATAATTTTATAGATGCATCTACTCGCCTGTTCTTTATGAAGGCAATTATGAAACATCTACCTGTTTCAGGATTTCATTGCTTTAAAAATGGCAATGCATTTATGGATATTCGATTGTTATCATTGTTCAAAGTGCAATATCAGTCTGGTAAAGAAATGGATATTGCAGAGACGGTGACCTTCTTCAATGATATGTGCTGCATGGCCCCTGCCACCCTGATTGATAAGAGAATCCAATGGCAGGAAATGGACAATACAATGGTTCAGGCTGTTTTTACAAACAATAATATTACAATCTCTGCAGAATTATTTTTTAATGACAAAGGAGAACTGGTCAATTTTATTTCGGACGATCGATATGCAGCTGGCGAAAATAACACGATGATAAGACTTCGATGGTCAACTCCATTGAAAGATTACAAAGTATTTAACGGAATTAACCTGGCAGGATATGCAGAGGCTATTTATAGTTACTCTGACAGAGATTTATGCTATGGTACTTTCAATCTAACCAGTATTCAATATAACTGTAAAAAATAAAATAACCATGAAGATATTTTTACAAATTGTCGCCTCGCTGTTATTGATATTTAATGGATTAGGGGCTCTATATGGTGGCTGGAACCTCATGATTCATCCTGACGGGAGCAGTATTCAGCTTTCTTTAGATTGGTTAAAACACACTCCATTTCATAATTATCTAATTCCCGGAATCATACTTTTTATTGCCAACGGTTTGTTTAGTTTAGGCTCTTTGTTAATACTATCTCTCAGAATTCAACATGCCTCATATTTTGTAATGGGACAAGGAGTCATCCTTTCAGGATGGATTTTTATTCAAATTCTTCTAATACAGGTAATACACCCTCTTCATATAATCTGTGGTTTAAATGGTATTGCACTCATTTTTGTAGGATGGCTGTACCGGAAATACGACAAATAGCAGCCAATAAAAAATGCATTAAGAAATTTAAACAAAATTCTACTTTGGAGCGTTCATAAGGTATTCCCTGCTTATAGAACGCTTATTTAATTTATACCGAAAAAAAATTATATTTATTTCGACAAGGTTTTTCATTTGAGTAAATATATTTACATACTGTATATATCTATCAAGTTGAAGAATATCTAACAATGAGAGTATGACAAAAACTATTATTATAATTATTTGCTGCTTATTTCTGGTAGCATATCTCTTTGATTTGACTTCATCCAAGACAAAAATTCCCTCTGTAATTCTTCTGTTGCTTTTAGGTTGGATAATAAAACAGATTTCTATTTTCCTGGAACTCCAAATTCCGGACATGACATCAATATTGCCAATTTTGGGAACGTTTGGACTAATTTTAATTGTTCTTGAAGGTTCTTTAGAACTGGAGTTCGATAAGACAAAGATGCCAAAAATCGGAAAATCATTCATTGTTGCTTTATTTCCAATGCTTATACTAGGATTTCTGCTTGCCTTTCTTTTTCATTACGTTGGAAAATACTCCTATAGAGACAGCCTGACAAATGCGATCCCATTTTGTGTAATCAGCAGTGCTATTGCCATTACAGGTGTAAAAAACTTATCAGAATCAACTAGAGAATTTATAGTTTATGAAAGCAGCTTATCTGATATTTTAGGCATCTTGTTTTTTAACTTCTTTGCCCTCAATGAAATTATTTATGGCCATTCATTCTTTAAGTTCGGCCTTGAAATAATTATCATGGCTATTGTATCCGTTATTGCAACAGTGGGATTATCCTTATTGCTCAGTTTAAGCAAACATCACATTAAATATGTTCCAATAATATTATTTGTAATTTTAATATATGCGATTTCGGAAGTTTACCATTTGCCCGCTCTTATTTTTGTTTTATTTTTTGGACATTTCCTTGGCAACACTGATAAATTAAAGCAATTCAAAATATTAGAGAATATTGAGACTACTAAATTACATCAAGAAGTCATCAGTTTTAAAAGTATTGTCCTCGAAGGTACTTTTCTTATAAAGACTTCATTTTTCATTTTGTTTGGTTACCTTATTGAAACAGCAGAAATATTGAACACACAAACTCTTTTATGGTCATTTGGAATAGTAGCAGGGATATTTATTATTCGCTTCATCTTTTTAAAGTTAACAAAACTGCCTATTAACCCTTTTCTGTTTATTGCTCCAAGAGGATTACTTACAATTTTACTTTTTCTTGCTATTATTCCCTCACAAAATATATCGCTTGTGAATAAATCACTTATTATTCAAGTAATTATCTTAACATCTTTGGTGATGATGATAGGTGTTATGAACAAAACAATAATGAATAAATACCAAATAGATAGTGATACCTCCAACGACATATAAATAAGATTTGTAAAGTCTGTAACAGAAATAATGATTAAATAATTATGATTATGTAACCAAAAATATTCTGCGATCAAACATCAATACATTTGAATTGCGGGAAAAGTTATTTAATTTAATATAGGTTAATCATTTGATAAATAGAAATATATTCACACATATTCTATCCCAATTCTAATAACAAATCATTAATATAACACAGATGGCAACAAGTTTCATAACTAAAACGGAAATTAATAAGGTAGATGAGTTAATAAATAAAGAGTGTATATTTTCAGCAGAGATGAAATAATGCTGAATGAAAATAATGAGAGGTGTTTATTTTATGGATTTAAATAAATATGTTCATGGGTACACTGAAAAAGAATCTTCTAGACTTTTTGATCAAGCAAATACTTTAGTGAATCTTTTACATCATGATACAATATATGCAGAGAATAGTAATGTTCTTGAAGCAGGTTGTGGAGTCGGTGCTCAAACAGTTAGTCTGTGTAAAAATAGTCCTGGAGCTATGTTTACTTCTGTAGATATTTGTGCTGATTCATTATTAAAAGCTAAAAACCTTATTGAGTCTGAAAAAAATTCAAATG
>CAZKMG010000383.1:0-3888 GCA_964553465.1 uncultured Bacteroidaceae bacterium | reverse complement strand
AGGTATTTCCAATTAAACCGGCGGATTTCACAATAAGTAAACAGGAGTGAATTAAACGTAGCATGCTCATAACCAAAGATAATTTTGCGGTTTTTTGACATCAGGTTGCGATATCATGAGCCATTCTGAGTTAAGCTGGTCTTTTAAACTAAATAATATTATCTTGAAAATTAATGGATTATAATTTATAAGAAAAATCAATTGGGAAAAGCTAATCTTCTCATACTTTTTTTTCAAATGGTCTATTAATTTCAGGTATTCTTCTCAGGATGATTAAATGAAGAAAGTTCTCGAGGGATATAATTTTCAATTATTATATGATATGAAATTTATTCCGATATTTAACGTTTCATTTTATCATATAATAATATATTTTAGTGGTATGATGCCTGCCTGTCGGCAGATAGGTCCGCATTTCATCGGACAGTTCTACCGACAGGTAGATAACCTCCATTTAGCTGATTATTATGCCATTGTGTCTAGCTACACAGAGCTTGTAGGCTCGCTTAAAAATATTAATAGATGCAAGTTTCATGTTATCGAAAATTTATGGGTTCATCAACTAGTTTTAGATTCATAACCGGAATATGAAATTCTTGAGAATTTTCTTAATCATTATTTTGACTGTGTATTTTTATTCCTGTGAAAAAGACAGATTTATTACGGATGGTTCTGCCAGACTTGAGTTTTCTGTTGATACCCTTTATTTCGATACGGTTTTTACTACTTTGGGCACAGTTACCCGAAGATTTACAGTGCGGAACATTTATAAAGATTTTATTCGGATTTCTTCAGTAAGTCTTGCGAAAGGGATGAGTTCCGCCTTCAGGGTTAATCTTGATGGGATACCCGGTGTCAAGTTTACCAATATTGAAATTCCACCTCTCGATAGTATCTATGTTTTTGTCGATGCAACTCTCGATCCTAACAATAGCAATGGAATCCTTTTGCAACAGGACTCTGTTGTATTTACATTAAATGGAATTCCCCAGGATGTAGATCTCATGGCCTGGGGCCAGGATGTTCATATTTTAAGAGATTCTCTACTCAAGACTCAGACATGGACCAATGAAAAACCATACCTTATCCTGGATGCCGCAGGAATTGACACACTAAATATTTTAACCATAGAGACAGGTACGAAAATTTATTTTCACAGAAATGCTGCATTCTATATTTTCGGATCTCTTCGTGTTCAAGGGTCAAAAGATGCACCTGTAATTTTTCAGGGTGACAGACTGGAAAAGCTCTATGAGGATATTCCTGGCCAATGGACTGGCTTGATATTTTATCCGGGTAGTAAAGACAATGAAATTAATCATGCTGAAATTAAAGGAGCTATTGCTGGAATAGTATTAACAACTCAACCTTATCAGAATAATCCTGTGAATCTTTCCATCTCTAATACCACTGTTAAACATATGAGTGCTTTTGGTATACATGCAGCAGATGCAGTAATTAACGGATATAATAATATTTTTGCAAATTGTGGCATAAGTGCCTTAGCCCTGGAGCTTGGAGGAAGTTATGAATTTTATCACTGTACGGTTTCAAACAAGCTAATTTATGGCAATTTAAGAAATACGCCTTCTATTTATCTGAATAATTATTTCACTTATAATGATAAAAACAATCAAGAAATGGCGATAATCAATGGTCTTGAGAAAGCTTATTTTGGAAATTGTATCATATATGGGAACACTCAAAATGAGTTGATCGTGGAAAGATATAAAGGCAGTGGAATTTTGAACTATATGTTTGATCACTGCCTTATACGCTTTGATTCCATAGCTTTTAATCTTAAAGATCCCCAACACTTTTTAAATGTTTATAACCGTAGGGAACCCGGATTTATTTTCCAGGATAAATATAATTTTCATCTTGACTCTACTGCATTTGCCATCGATAAAGGAGATCCTGCTATCGGAATTAATTATCCATCAGATTATGATGGGGTAAGCAGGATAGCTGACGGAAAACCCGATATCGGGGCATACGAATTTGTATCCGAATAAAACCCTTCAATTATTTTAATACATTCTTAAATTAAGTTTGAGGTCCTCAGATTGGGGAGAGATTTTTTTTGAATATCTGGCAGAGATTTTCAACATTCTGACATAAAGAATAAAAATTTCTATGATTAGATATATTATCATCTTTGGTTTTATAAGTACTGCTTTGTTGCTTTTTTCCTTTCATGGCTCACTAAAGAGGAGGGATTCTGATAAAAATATGGAAACAGGTGACCATAAGAAATATAGAATAATGTTCTGGAATACTGAAAATCTTTTCGATTACCTAAATGACACACTTACAGAGGATGAGGAGTTTCTACCTGAAAGTATCCGCCATTGGACTCGAGAAAAATATGAGGAAAAACTGATTCATGTATATAAGACAATCTTTTCAGCGGGTTTCCAGATACCTCCGGAAATTATAGGATTGTGTGAAATCGAAAATAAAAAAGTTATTTTCGATCTGATACAGGGAACACCTTTTAAATATTTTAAATATAAGTTTGTTCACCATGAATCTTCTGACAGACGAGGAATTGATGTAGCGTTTCAGTATAATCCGGGCTCTATTAGAGTTATTGAAGAGCGACCTCTACCGGTCAATCTTAATAAAATCAATGGTGGCGGGACAAGGGATATACTTTATGTAAGGGCAGCTTTTCTTTGTGAAGATACAGTATCATTTTTTATAAATCACTGGCCTTCAAAATATGGTGGAGCAGGGATTACGGAGAAATTCAGAAAGTTTGCTGCAGAGACACTCAGAATGTCTATTGATTCACTTCAAAAGAGATTACCAAAAGAAAAAATAATTATTATGGGAGATTTTAACGACCCACCAGAAAGCAACAGTATCTTACTTCATCTTGGATGCGTGGAAACATTAGAGAATGGTCAGCCAGTTAAACTCTTTAATGTATCGAAAGCAAGGGGGTTGGAATTTCAGGGTTCGCACAAATACCAGGGAATATGGGAAATGCTCGACCAGTTTATTGTCAATGGATATATGCTTAGAAACTGTTCAAAATTATGCACAAGCATGGAATACTTTAAGGTTTATTCACCATCATTTCTGCTTGAAAATGATAATAATTACGGAGGTAAAAAACCTTTCAGAACCTGGAACGGGATGAAGTACCAGGCTGGATTTAGCGATCATTTGCCAATATTACTCGACCTGAATTTTATTTCAAGTGAGAAGTAAGAAATATGGAGGGAAAGAATAAATATGTTCACTATCATTTATTCATTACTTGTTGGACCTATCTTTTAATACTTCAAGACCAAGATCTTTTCCTTTCTTTAACATAAGTTTTCTGGCTGCTTCAAACTTATTTGGGATCAATCCATTAAGTATGGCTTCCTTAATTGTATTTTTAATTATTCCAACTTCCCTGCAGGGAGGTATTCCGAAGATCTCTTGGATATAATCACCGTTTACTGGTGGCTGGAAATTTCTTATTTTGTCTTTTGCTTCGATTTCAGCAATCTTTTTTCTGACTATTTTGAAATTACTGAGATATTGCTTTTTTGTTTTTTCGTTTTTCGAAGTTATATCAGCTTCACAAAGCGTCATAAGATCATCAATATCATCCCCGGCATCGAAAATCAATCGTCGAACTGCTGAATCAGTGACTTTTTTTTCTGCGGCAGCATAATCAGGACTTTTTTCACTGAGATAAGCGTCCATTTCTTTGTCAAGAGCTTTTTTCTGTTCGTTGATCTCTTTGATCTTGGCATTTAAGTCTTTGATCTTGTCATCATCTTTAAGGTTTTTCAATGCGGCAGATTTTGCCTTGTACAGTTCTTTCCTGGCGTTATTATATTCAGTCCTCAATGCCTTGGCATCGACTTCCTGAGCCTTGATTGCCGG
>CAZKMG010000382.1:0-3893 GCA_964553465.1 uncultured Bacteroidaceae bacterium | reverse complement strand
AATATTTGGAGATAAAAATTAATAATCAATTAAAAGTGTTTGACTTTTATTGGAACAAAAATGATTTATAATAATAAAAACAGAAAAAATTTATTCCATAAATATCTTCATTTTAGACTTATAATACATCCCCGAATATTCATGTTTGCCATCATAATTGGCTTCATAAATGATTTTCCAGTCTGGTCAGAAATTAAGCAAGATACTTTAATAACACGTCGTACTTTCCAAACAACTCAAATCATTTCCGATGCTCCGCGGATTGACGGATTTTTAAACGACCCATGCTGGGAAGAGGGAAACTGGAGTGGGGATTTTGTTCAGCGTACACCGAAAAGTGGGGCGGTAGCATCACAAAACACTATTTTCAAGATACTGTATGATGATCGGAATCTATACATCGCTTTTAAATGTTTCGAGACAGAACCTGATAAAATTGAACGACAGATTGGCAAACGCGATCAATTGAAAGGGGATGCGGTCGGTATAGCTTTCGATAGCTATTATGATCAGCGTACAGCTTTTGAATTTGATGTAACGGCAGCTGGTGGTAAAGTGGATATGATAGGCACAGACAACGGCCAGTCATGGAATTTTAACTGGGATGCCGTGTGGTATGCCAAAACAGCCTTGTTCGATTCTGGATGGACTGCTGAAATTCAAGTACCATTCAACCAATTACGATTTTCTGATAAAGATGAACAGATCTGGGGACTACACGTAACACGTCGCATTTATCGCTTTGCTGAAGAAGATAACTGGCAATTGATACCTGTTGATGCGCCAGGTATGATCCATCTGTTTGGAGAGCTGAAAGGGATTAAAGGTATTAGTAAAAAGGCCCATATAGAATTGCTTCCTTACACAGTGGGTAAAATCAAATTCAGTAAAAAAGAAACAGGTAATCCTTTTGCAACTGGTGTAGATAAAACAATCTCAGCAGGATTTGATGCCAAGGTTGGATTATCCAGCAATTTTACACTCGACATGACAGTGAATCCAGATTTCGGACAGGTAGAAGCCGACCCTTCTGAACTAAACCTTACTGTTTATGAAACCATCTTCGAAGAAAGACGTCCCTTTTTTATAGAAGGTCGAAACCTTTTAGAATTTAATACAAATGCAGGTTCATTGTTTTACTCCAGAAGAATTGGTTCACCACCTCGATATAATCCATTGATTGAAGAAAGTGAATTTAGTACAAAACCAGCAGAGACGTCTATTTTAAGTGCAGCAAAAATTACAGGTAAAACGCAGAACGGACTATCACTTGGTATTTTGCAATGTCTTACCGCAAATGAATATGCGACAATACGCAACATCAATGATGATGAAAGACATGTAAAAACCCAACCTCTTACAAGTTATTCGGTAGCACAGATACAAAAAGATTTTTCACGGGGAAACACTGTGGTTGGAGGCATCATTACTTCGACAAATCGCATATTCGATGAACCACAGTTTAATTTTTTGAACAAAAATGCATATACAGGAGGCTTTAATATATTGCATCAGTGGCACGAAAAAACATATTATGTGAAATTCTCCGGTTCCGGAAGTTACATAGGAGGGGATACCAGTGCCATGATTGAGACCCAACGATCACCCGTTAGATATTTTCAGCGTCCCGACAATAAATACATGAGCGTGGACAGCAGCCTTGAATCAATGGCAGGAACATGCGGTGAACTCTTGATAGGAAAGAGGGGTAACGGACGATTTACCTATTATGAACGATTTGGGTGGTCTTCACCGATGTTCGAAACCAACGATTTAGGGTACCTTTCAAAAAGTGATTTCATTGATCAGAAAACTGCATTTTCATATAAAGTAAACGATCCTAAAAATTTCTATGTAAAATATTCTCTATTTACTGAGCAGGTATTTCGCTGGGATTTTTCCGGTAAAAATCAGGTCAATTGGGTTGAAATCAATGGTTCAATCCTGCTTTCAAATTATTGGGGTGGCTCTGGAGGGATAGTTTATCAATATGGTATCAATGATCCCCGTATATTACGGGGCGGGCCTTCCATGAAACTCCCTTCATTTTATAATCCGTATTTTAACGTTTACTCTGATCAACGAAAAAAATTTTCGGGACAATTTAATTATGTAGGTAATTTATATAACGATGGTCTTTCGAAAACAGGAAATTACAAACTTTCGAATACATGGATAGCTGGTCATGCCATAACAATTGGGAGCGCTTTAACTTACCAACCAGGTATTATTGATTATTATTATGTTACTACAACAGGTAATAAATACATTATGGGTAAACTAAAACGTGAAACAGCCTATTTAACATTAAGAATTGGTGTTTATATTACACCTGAAGTATCCATCCAATATTACGGTAATCCCTATTTTTCTGTTGGCAAATATTCAAACTTCCGCAAGGTTATTGATCCAAATGCTGATAATTACCGCGATCGGTTTTACTACTACAGCGATGATGAAATAAATTTCAATTCCATATCCAATAAATTGGAAATAAATGATTTAAACGATAATACATCCTTTAGTTTCACTAATCCCGATTTTCAATTTCGTGAGTTACATTCTAACCTGGTGTTCCGCTGGGAATTCAGACCTTCATCCAATCTATACCTGGTATGGACGCATGGTCGCTCCCGCTATAATAACGTATCCGGCGGAAGCCTCAGTAGCACTGCTTCAGGCTTATTCGATATCTATCCAGAAAACGTATTCTTGATAAAATTGAATTATTGGTTTCCACTTTAAAATGATTATCCGGATTAAGTTTCTGATAATCTTAAATCAATTTATATTTATTAAGATTTTTTCTGATGTATACTTCAATGTGAACAATGAAAAGATAATTTGGAAAAATTCAATCGATGTGAAAAGGTGGGTGACAAATAGCGGATATAAAATATTTAAGGTATTGAATGGTCGGAGTAATTCATATTTGATTTCAACAGGGAAAATGAATATATTGGTTGATACTGGTAATAAGTCGGCTCTTAACCGGTTATACCGAAATATTAATTCTCTTAATCTTTTCCCTGGAAACATTGGATTGCTCATATTAACTCATTTACATTTTGACCATTGTGGAAATGCTCATTCAGTAAAAGAAAAAGAGCACTGTAAAATTTTTATAAATGAGGCAGAAGCAAAATATGCACTGCAAGGATATACACCATTACCTGCAGGTACAATTGGTATAACTAAATTGATATCAGGTATCGGAAAATTGATAGGAAAGAATTGGTTTGGTTATAAGGACTTTATTTCGGATAAAAAGCTTATTGGGAATTATTATTTGAAGGAATATGGTTTAAAAATTGAGTTGATTCCAACTACTGGACATTCGATTGGTTCGATAAGTGTAATTGTGGATGGTGAAATTGCAATAGTCGGAGATGCAATGTTCGGGATTTTCAGAAATTCGATTTTCCCTCCCTATGCAGACAATAAAATGGAATTGATCAAAAGCTGGAAAAAGTTATATGAAACAGGATGTACAACATTTTTACCGGGACATGGAGCAGAAATAAAAAGAGAATTATTACAAAAAGAATTTATTAAATATTCACAAAAGTACAATATCAATATATCCGGTAATTCTAAATAAAATATTTCTGAAAGCCAATTTTTATGAACATAACAACACTTCTAATTAGGGTGTTGACGTCATTTGAAAATTGCAATTTTTTATATAATTACAATTTGTAATACAATGGTTGCTAATAAGTTAATATTTTCTTATTTTCCGACGAGTATTTAATTGGATATTATAAGTAACATTAATAAATAAAACTTCTGATAATCGCAAGTATTTTATAAGTCTACATTTATGAAAATAGAAATTTACTATATAAAAGGAATCCCGGTTGCTGAATTACTTTCAGAAAAGGTAGAAATAA
>CAZKMG010000381.1:0-3896 GCA_964553465.1 uncultured Bacteroidaceae bacterium | reverse complement strand
TCCTACAGGTGTATTCTTTTGGTTTTATATCTGATTTGAACTTTAGGGGTACCGACATAATCTGAATTCTACCTCCATGTTGATACATGTTTAACTTGAGCCGTTCTGAGCCTGGATTAATGCCTTTACTTTGAATGTAAATCAGAGATTCTATTCCGTGGGTAACTGTCAATGAATTATTTCCAAGATTAATTATGATTGAATCAATAACCACAAGGCTATCCGTTTTTTGTAGAGATATTTCTATAATATCTCCAATTGTAAAAATTTGGTTTGGAACAGGCTTAATAAAGGAGTATAAGGGCTGTTCCTGCTGATTTGTATTTACAATATGGCTGTTTTTATCCGTATTGTTGGTTGTTTGATTTTTACAGGAATGGATAACTGTTGCCAAAGCAAGAAATGCCATATATAGACTTAAAGGCGAGGTCATTATGATTTAAACATATTTATTATACGCGTAAAAAAATTACGTTGCCCCTTCAATTTTCTCAACTCTTCTTTAAAATCAGGATTATCCTGTGGATTCAGTAGGTGCCATATTTCTCCCCATCCGAGTAGTCCTCCAATATTTCTGTCATCAATAAATACATCCGCACTGATTTTTCTGCTGGAGGTTTCAGGGTCAAACTTTTCTTCAGGATAACTAGAATTAACAGCATAAAATTCAACCCCCCGCCTTCGGCAAAATTCAACAGCTTCTTCCAGTTCTTTTCCAGCTCGTATTGTCCATAAAATCAACTGGTGATTTTGATTTTGCAATGCTTTTAGGGTCTCAAAGGCGAATAACTTTTCTTTACCAATGGCTGGGTAACGATGTTCAACAAGCGTTCCATCAAAATCAACAGCAATAATCATTATATATGAATTCAGATCAGGGATTCAAATTTATAAAATGTAATTGTGTATTCAGTATATTTATTGTTTCCTTTTTATTTTTCCCCACAGATAGTTTGACATACATAAATTAAAATGCCTTGATACTCAGTTGTTCCATGTATCTAAATAAACTTCAGGTATAAATGAAAATCATACCTGCAGTTAAGTAAACATTTTTAATCAATACAACTTTTGCTACTCCGTAAACAGATCATCAACAGAAAGATATCTCTCTCCAGTATCATAACAGAATGTTAGTATTCTTGTTCCTTTTTTCAAATGGGGAATTTTCTTATTTACAGCAGCAAGAGAGGCTCCACTGGATATTCCTATGAATAGACCTTCTTCTTTAGCAGCCCTTCTGGTAAAATTAAAAGCCTCTTCTTTGCTGACCTGGATAACTTCATCAATTAATTCCATTTCCAGAACATGAGGTACAAAACCAGCACCAATTCCTTGAAGAGGGTGTGGTCTAGGGGCTCCTCCACTAATAACCGGAGATAATTCAGGTTCAACAACAATGGCTTTAAGTTTCGGAAACTGTTTCTTTAAGGTTCTTGCGACACCAGTAAAATGACCTCCCGTTCCGACTCCAGTGATGAGATAATCAAATCCATCTGGAAAATCCCTGATGATTTCAACAGCTGTGATCTTTTCATGGACTTCAGGGTTTGATGGATTATCAAATTGCATTGGAATCCATGATCCTGGGATATTGGCAGAGAGTTCATTTGACTTTGCAATCGCTCCTTTCATTCCTTCAGCTCGTGGGGTTAAAACGATCTCTGCTCCATAAGCTTTCATAATATTCCTTCTCTCCACCGACATTGACTCAGGCATAACAAGCATCAACTTGTACTTCTTTACAGATGCTACCATTGCAAGTCCTATGCCAGTATTTCCGCTTGTTGGCTCTATAATTACAGAACCCTTTTTTAATAATCCTCTTTTTTCAGCATCTTCAATCATGCTCAGTGCAATCCTGTCTTTGATGCTTCCTCCGGGATTAGCTCTTTCAAGTTTTATCCAAACATCAATATTTCCAGAGAACAGATTATTAATTTTTATATGAGGAGTGTTTCCTATAGTACCTAATATATTTTGAGCTTTCATAATATTTAAATTATTAGATTACAAAATTAATTGGTTCTTCAAAGGACTTACTGTCCCTGATAATTGTCTTATGCTGACGATAAACGATAGAATGTGGAATTACACTTTCAGTGAGCCATACATTGCCACCAATGATGGTATCATGACCAACAACAGTATTCCCGCCAAGGATTGTGCTTCCGGAATAAATAATGACATTATCTTCAATAGTCGGGTGACGCTTGGTTCCACTTAGTTTTTTTTCAACATAAAGTGCTCCCAGGGTAACACCTTGGTATATCTTTGCATTATCTCCCACAATAGCAGTTTCTCCGATGACAATACCTGTTCCATGGTCAATAAAAAAATTCTTGCCGATCTTTGCACCAGGGTGTATGTCAATTCCTGTAAGTCCATGCACATACTCGCTCATGATCCTTGGAAGTACGGGTACATCAAGCTCATATAATACATGAGCAAGTCTATGTACTACCAGACACGAGTACCCAGGATAGCATAATATTACTTCTTCTATACACCCTGCAGCAGGATCTGACTTTATAAAAGCATCAGCATCGTCAAGCAAATTTTTGTATACCTGGGGGAGTTTTGTAAAAAAATTATCGGCTACATTCTCCGGTGAATCCTTAATCTCCTTTTCAAGGGGTATAAGTAACTCCTTTAGCCTGAGCTTCATCCTCTCAAGGTGAATTTTTACACCCCTTTTATCCAAATTTCCATTCCCCTTAATAGGGAAAAGAAGAATCATAATATCATCTACAAACCTATGGGTATCAATCATTGATGGGACATCAGTACAATAACCTTGATTGATCTTGTAAAGTAAATCAGAAAAAGACTGTTTCATTTCAATAGTTTAATTAAAAAGTACAAAAATACATAAAAATTACCCAATTGAGTTCTTTAAATATTTTCTTAGCTATTATGGTTTAACAAAGTTAATGAACTAAATAGATCAAAGAGGCTAGTCACTTTCAACGATTGACGAAGTAAATTGGTTAATTACCAATTAAATTTTGACCACACCGGCCTGATATTAACCAGCATCTTTTTCATAAATAATCGGCTGGTTGCTTTTTTCTAAATCAAATTATACCCAATTTTGTTCAACTTATAGCCTACTTTTTAATTTATTTATTAAATGCGGCGAAATTTTCCGAATTTTATAACAATATTAAACCTCCTATCGGGAATAGCTGGTATTTGGTTTGTACTTGAATCAAATCCTTTTACGGGTGCATTAATGGTTTTTCTGGCTGGCTTATTTGATTTTTTAGATGGATTTATAGCAAGGAAATTAAATGCCTATTCTGATATTGGCAAGTCACTTGATTCCCTTGCTGATATGGTGAGTTTTGGAGTATTACCTGCTGTAATGGTGTTTAAGTTACAATCTATTGCACTGGGTGCAGGTTCCGATTTCCAATGGGGTGATAATTTCTCATTGATAGAAAAAATTATGCTGCTAATGCCATTGATAATTGCAGCATTTTCAGCAATCAGACTTGCACGTTTTAATCATGATGAAAGACAAGCCTCAGAATTTAGAGGACTTCCAACACCAGCGAATGCGTTATTCATCGCTTCATGGCTCGGCTCTTTTCCCGTTCTTCACCAGAAGCTGAATTGGTTGTATAACCCATTGTTTATTGCAATCGTTTCTACGCTTCTAGCAGTTCTTCTGATTACTGACGTCAGAATGTTCTCCCTCAAATTTAAAACTTACGATTTTAAATCAAATATGCTTAGATATTTTTTTATTATTATTTCAGCTGCCCTCATAATTATTTTTAAAGTTCCGGGAGTCCTTCCTTCAATTCTTATTTATATTTTTATCTCAATAGGTATGAATTTACAAGGAAAAATTTGTGCTTTTTATGTATATTGTTTTTTTGGGAAAGTTT